>JAISEZ010000231.1 GCA_031263835.1 Tannerella sp. | reverse complement strand
TGGCGGCCGCCGCTAAAGGCCGTCGACAAAAAGGCTTCCAGCATTTCTTCGGTCGTGTGCCGGTCAACAAAACGCGCCGGCAAAACCAGCACGTTGGCGTTGTTGTGTTCGCGCGACAGGGTCGCCAGTTCCCTGTTCCAGCAGATGGCCGCGCGGATGCCCTGATGTTTGTTCAGCGTCATGCTGATGCCGTTGCCGGAACCGCACAGGGCGATGCCGGCCTCGACCGTTCCGGCCTCGACCGCCTCCGCCAGCGGATGGGCATAGTCGGGGTAGTCGCAACGCTCTTCCGCGTACGTGCCGAAGTCCCTGTACGCATAACCGCCTGTTTCCAGCCAGTTCCTG
The DNA here is from genome assembly GCA_031263835.1 of Tannerella sp. GTDB lineage: Bacteria > Bacteroidota > Bacteroidia > Bacteroidales > Tannerellaceae > Tannerella. The sequence goes on along the minus strand of JAISEZ010000231.1, from coordinate 2,227 downwards.
ACATGCTGTTTCAGTTCAAATCCTGCGTGGTCGCTTGCCAAACCGATTGTTTTCATCTGTCCGTTCTTTCTGAACGGGAAACGGACAGGACGTTAAGCCCTGCCCGTTTCCCTGTGTTTATTTTCCAGTCAGTTTCTTCACTTGCGCATGGACGTTTTCACCCGTGAAGCCGAACTTTTGATCCAGGACTTTGTAGGGCGCGGAATAGCCGAAATGCGCCATGCCGTGTACGTAGCCGCTGTCGCCGACCAGACCGCCCAGCGTGACCGGCAGGCCGGACGTCAGTCCGTAGCGGACAGTGCCCCGGGGCAATACCTGCTGCCGATAGGCTTCGGGCTGGTCGCGGAACAGGCCTTCGGAGGGTACGGAGACGATGCGCGTCCGGATGCCGTCGGCTGCCAGCAGCTTTGCTCCGTCAACCAGCGTGGCCACTTCCGAACCGCTGGCCAGCAGCACCGCATCCGGCGCGCCTTCGCTGTCGCTGACCACATAGGCGCCTTTCGCCAGCTGGAAGGATTCGCTGCGGCGGTCGCCCGTGGCGGCCGGCAGGTCGTTGATGTTCTGGCGGGAGAGAATCAGCGCGACGGGACGTTTGCTCTCGACGGCCACTTTCCATGCGGCCACCGTTTCGGCGCCGTCGGCCGGACGCAGGACAACGGTCGAGCGTTCGCCCTGATGGTTGTGCAGGTGTTCGAGCAGGCGGATTTGCGCCTCGTGTTCAACCGGCTGGTGCGTCGGGCCGTCTTCGCCGACACGGAAGGAATCATGCGTCCAGATGTAGATGACGTGCAGGCGCATCAGGGCTGCCAGCCGCGCGGCCGGCTTCATGTAGTCCGAGAAGACGAAGAAGGTGCCGCAGGCGGGAATGACGCCGCCGTGCAGCGCCATCCCGTTCATGATGCAGGCCATCGTCAGTTCGCATACGCCGGCCTGCAGGAACTGTCCGCTGAAGTCGCCTTTCGTAAAGGCTTTCGTCTTTTTCAGAAAACCGTCGGTCTTGTCCGAATTGCTCAGGTCGGCAGAGGCGACGATCATGTTTTCAATCTTTTCGGCAAAGACGCCCAGTACGGTCGCCGAGGCAGCGCGCGTCGCCATGTTTTCCTTCAGGGGGATGGCGGCGTAGTCCACCTGCGGAGCGTCGCCGCTCAGGAAGGCGGACAGCCTGGCGGACAGTGCGGGATGAGCCGCGCGCCATTGCGTTTCCGTCTCCAGACGCTGCGCATACCACTGCAGCAGCGCTTCGCGGCGCCGGGCATACAGCGCCTGTACATCGGGGAAGAGGACGAAGGGATCGTCCGGATTACCGCCCAGATTGCGTACGGTCGCGGCAAAGTCGGCGCCGGCGGCGGAGAGCGGCTGTCCGTGCGTGGAGACCTGATCTTCGAAATTATCGCCGGCGGCATTGACGGCGCCCCTGCCCATGACCGTACGGCCGATAATCAGGGTGGGACGCTGCGTCTCGGCGTTTGCCGCACGCAGCGCCTGACGGATTTCTTCGGCCGAACTGCCGTTCACGCAGAGCACATTCCAGTCCCACGCCCTGTATTTGGCCGCCACGTCTTCCGAATCCACCTCCTCGACTTTGGTCGAAAGCTGGATGTTGTTGGAATCGTAATACATAATCAAATTGTTCAGTCCCAGATGGCCGGCGATGCGTCCGACGCCCTGCGAGATTTCTTCCTGAATGCCGCCGTCGGAGATGTAAACATACGTCCTGTGCGCCATCCACTCGCCGAAACGGGCGGCAAGAAAGCGTTCGGCAATGGCGGCGCCCAGCCCCATGGCGTGCCCCTGACCGAGCGGGCCGGAGGTGTTTTCGATGCCGTGCGCCAGGTCCAGTTCCGGATGTCCCGGCGTCAGGCTGTCCCACTGGCGGAAGTTTTTCAGTTCTTCCGGCGCGAGCAGTCCGGCCAGCGAAAGGACGGAATAGAGCATGGGCGACATGTGTCCCGGGTCAAGGAAAAACCGGTCGCGGAAAGGATAGTCCGGCCTGTCGGGACTGTAGTTCAGGAACTCGGCATAGAGCACGTTAATGAAATCGGCGCCGCCCATCGCTCCGCCCGGGTGACCCGATTTCGCTTTTTCAACCATCGAGGCAGCCAGAATCCGGATGTTGTCGGCCGCCCGGTTGATGACACAAGTATCATTCATATATCTTATATTTAAAAATTTCCCGCAAATGTACTGGATAATTTCCAATAAGAAGGAAAACGGGACGGGAAAAAGA
>JAISEZ010000198.1 GCA_031263835.1 Tannerella sp. | reverse complement strand
GGCGAGAGGTACACGCCGAAAAACAGTCCGTACTTGCGGCAGGCGTCGGACACGATTTTCACCACATCGCCCTTGCCGTCGAGGAAGGGACTGTTTTTTACGGAGTGTTCGGTGTATGCGCTCGGCCAGAGACAGAAGCCGTCGTGATGCTTGCACGTCAGGACGATGCCCGTCAGACCGGCATCCCGGATGGTTTTCGCCCACTGGTCGACATCGAAAGCGGTCGGGTTGAAGATCGATTCCGGCTCGTCGCCATAGCCCCACTCCTTGTCGGTAAACGTATTGGTTGTAAAATGGATGAATGCAAACTGTTCGCGTTCATGCCATGCCATCTGGTTTTCGTCGGGCACCGGCCCGAATGCCTGTGGCGGTAAAACTTCCTGCCCGCAGGCGGATAAAAGCAGTAAAACTGCCGAACTGAAAATAAACAGAATCTTTTTAGTCATTGTATTGTAATTAGGTGTTTGATATTAACCGTGCAAAGATAGAATTTTTATGCAAGTTTTAATAGGTAATTCTCCGTATCATGATTTCGCCGAACGAATTGGAAGTCCGCGTTGATGGCGCTCACCTTCACTTCCGCCGTGATGTCGGTTACTTCCGTGCGGTCATGGTGTCCGCCGGTTTCGCCGGGCAGCAGGAAGCCGAGTTGATGTACGTCGTCCGCCGTCAGCGTGCCGTTCGCAAATTCCCCGTAGGCCCAAATCTTTACCCGAAACAGGCACACGCCGACGGTCGATTTGAGCACCGTGTTGCGCTGCGCGCGGTCTGCCGACGAGGCCGAAGTCGTGCGGCATTTGTTGATCAGCCCCTGCAGCGAGTTGCGGTTGCCGGTCAGCAGCGTGAGCAGGTCGGACGGTATCGGCCATGTCGGCTGGTGCTCCGTGAGGAGGTTGACTGCGTTGTCAATGTTGCCGAACCGGTCGTCGACCTGCGGGAAGCGCCGGCCCGTCGCCGTCTGCCTTTCAGGCAAGCGGAATGATGATAATTTCGTGCGTTTGCCCTGGCGCACGATGAAATGCACCCCCGGCAGAAGCCGTTGAAGCTTTCAGAACGAAAAGCGCAGGGCGATGCGGAAACCGTTCCGGCTGATGTCGGGATGGTCGAGGTGGGTCAGGCGGCGGTAGTAGTTTACCTGCAGCATCCGGAAGATGTTTTCCAGCCCGACGCTAAATTCCATGTAGGGCTTGCCGGTCAGCGGATACGTGCCTTCGGGCAGGAGGAAGAGGTGGTTGGCAGTCGCCGGATTGTTGCGGGCGGAGAGGTCGCCGCAGACGGCGCTGAAGGAAACAACTTCGCGCAGCTGCAGCAGGTTGACCAGGGGGATGCGGTTGAGTATCCATCCTTTCAGGTAGTAGGTGGCGTCGAACGAGACATAGCTGTCGGCCACGAACTCCAGCGCGTTCATCAGGTGAAACGCCTCCGGCTGGATGGTGATGGACTGGTTGGTGTTCGGCAGAATCAGCAGGGGGAATGGCGCTTTGTCCCAGATTTTCCCGGCCTTGAGACTTCCGTCGATGTGGCCGAAGGAGGAGAGCCAGATGCGCTTCGAGGCGCTGGCTTCCGTGCGGTTGTAGCGGTAGTCTCCGACGCCCGGGACGCGGAAACCCGTCTGGTGGGAGAGCAGGAAGACCGGTGCATTTCTTGACAGGTTGAAGAGGGAAGTTTTGCCCGTGCGACTGTTGAACGCCCGCTCGCCCGGGGCATAACGCAGCTGCACGCCCCCTTCCGCCGTCTGCATGTGACGGATACGGGAATACTGATACGGGGCGCTCTTGAGAATGTAGCGCAGGGCGCCCGTGGCTTCGTTGTCCTGCTGTTGCAGCCAGGTTTTGAATGTCAGCGCGTTCGGCCATTCCTTTTCATACTGCAGGCGGTTCTTGCGCAGGTAGGTCATCTTGTCGATGGTCTTGCCCACTTTCATCGCCACAAACATGTTGTCCTTGCTCGTGAAAAGGAAGTCCTGTCCCGGCGTGTAGAGGTCGTATTCGTGGGTGAAGCTGAGGTTGTTGACCGGCGATTCCCGTTCGTGATAGTCCCTGTCGTTGAAGCTGTACGTCGCCTGGGCGCGGTATTTCCAGCGGCGGTCGTTCATCCCGTAGGCCGCGTAGCCCCCCAGATAGATGCGGGGGTGGAAATGGGAGGTGGTGTAGCCGCCGACGCGTATCCGGAAGCCTTCGACTTCGTTGGAACTGAAGGTCGTGTTCATCGGGCCGAAGTCAATTTTGTTCTCGTCGTGATTTCCGTCGACGGGCACAAATCCCGAAACCAGTATTTCGACGGTCTTGATGAACACGTTGAAGACGGGGACTCCGCGCAGCTGCGCCATCAGGTTGTCGATGGCGTTCTCCTTTTCCCGGACGGGGAGGTGGCGGCGCCTGAGCCAGAAGGTATCCGGCTGCGCCAGTTCGCCCGCGACGGTATGCACCTCGCCCGGCAGGCTGAATATGGAATCGCTTCCGGCTGTCCCGTCGCGGTAGTTTTCGTAGCTCCTCAACTGGTGGGCGTAGAGCTGCTGGCCGCCGCTGATGAAATAGAAGACGACGAACGTATTGTCCCGCTCCGGCGCCCAGAGGCCGTCCGGCATCCGCCGGAAATCCTGTTCGATGCGGATGTTTTTGACGTAGTTCAGGTTGATGTGGTAAGGCACGGTCAGGTGGACGCGCTTGACGGCATACGTCCCGTCCAGCGTGATGTAGAGATGTCCGGTGAAGCTGTAGCTCTGGGAATTGACGGGGACAAAGGCCAGGTCGACGCATGGCTCTCCGCCCACGTCCAGCGTGTCCGTGATGAAATAGTGGTAATAGGCGACGCCCAGCGTGGAAGAAAGCGGGCTGACAAAGCTGTTGAGCAGGAACGTGATGTCGTTGTCGAACACATCGACTTCCTTCAGCATCTCGTCCAGATTGGCCGAGAGGGTGCCGTATTCGTCCAGCGTCTTGTCCACTCCCGTCTGGCGCCGGGCCGCAAGTATCGTCTTTCGGGCTTTCGGGCTTTTGCGGTAGTAAACGTCCGAGAGTTCCTCGCGCAGGGAAAGCGTCAGGACGGGCCGTCCGTCGAACTCGGAACTGTCGAGGTAGTTTCTGATGAACTTGAATCTGCTCAGCAGCTTGTTGCTCTCGAAGTCCACGTCGAACTTGTCCAGCGACAGGGCCAGTTTCCGGTAACATTCCGCCCGGTATTCGTCCCGGCTGACGATACGGTTACTGTCCTTGCGTGCGATGACGTTCTTCACCAGTTCCACGGCCGGGTTGTTACGCCGGCTGTAGCGTTCGTGGCTGGGCCGGATAACGACCTCCGACAGCTGAATCGAAACGGGCGCCAGCAGGATTTCGAGCGAATCGTTCCGCGCACCGGAACGGAGAAGGACGTCTTTCGTGTCATAGCCCAGAAAGTAGCACGTGAGCGTATCGAGTCCGCGGTCGTTCTGCAGCGCGAACCGTCCGTCGTCGTCGCTCATGGCGCCGAGGGTAGAGTGCTTGAAGAGGATGGAAACGTAGGGGAGCGCTTCGCCGGTGAGGGAATCCCGGACAACGCCCGATACGGACGTGACACGCTGGGCGTTCAGGCCGCCGGCGCCCGTTACCGTCAACAGAAAAACCAGCAGCAGACGAACCGTCCCCGGCATCACCGCCCGAAAAGGCTGTCCTGCATACGCTCTTGCGAAGCTATTCTTGTCCAAATTTTCCCCTATTGAATTAAACAGGTACAAATGTACGGATTTTCCCGTAAACAGAGCGAATATTGTTTTGTGGAGAGGGCAATTCAAATCCTTCATCGGGCTGCCGCACGCTGCGGGAAGCCGCTGTACACTGTCAGTCGATCGCCGCACGCTGCGGGAAACCATGATAGTAGTTAGTAGATAGTAGTCAGTAGAATGGTAGCAGGCAGGTTCGCCGGCAATTGGGTTTTGTGCATTGATCCAGCGGTCATTCCCGCCGGAAACCCTTGAATCTTTGAATGATTGAATCTTTGAATTTTATATCCATACATAAAGCTATGCCGCGCAAAGTATATTACTGATTCTCATTCATCCCTTCGGTCGTTTCTTCGGCTTGAAAAGCCATTGCCCGACCCGGTTTATGACCCACGAGACAAGGAGGGGCTGGACGATTTCCCGAACGGCAGGCCAGAAGGCTTTGGCCATCGAAAGTATATCGGTCAGGTTGAAAGCGGACGAAACCGGCGGCTTAGCGCCTGTTTTTGCCGGTGTGACGCCGGTCCGCCTGCCCGTACCGGGAGCGACCAGCCATGACAGCCCGGAAAACAGCAGACTCCCGGCGTTTTCGCGGAAGTAAGCCACGTCGTCATTCAGTTTCCGTTCCCGTATCCGGCACTGTTCCTGCAGGATGGTCTTACGCGCCGACAGCATCTCCTGCGGGGTTTTCTTCGCTGGCTGTTTCATTTTGGTTGTTTTCGTTAGCGGTGAGGGCGGAAATGACGGTATTCAGAATCATCGTCCGGAGCTTTTGCCTGAACAGGAAGACGCCGCCGATAATCAGCAGGTAGAGCACGGCCACGAGCGCGAAGCCGAGGCCCGGCGAACGGAGCCAGTCGCCCAGGAAAAAGGCCAGCGCAATGAAGGCAAAAAGCATCAGGAATAGCGCCAGTATAAACAGAATCAGGCCATACGAAAGAACGGAAAAAACTTTTCCCGTCCGTTCGTATGCGCCCAGTTTCAACAGTTCGAGTTTCAACGCGACGTAAGTGACTGCGTTTTCTCTCGCTTCACGGAAAAACACTTCCGAATCCTTCTTCATAACGTCAAACTTCGCATTGCGCTTCGGAATCGGCGACTGCCGTTTCCGTCCCGGTTTTCCGGTAGGTACTGACAGCGGACGCGAACGCGTTTTTCGCCTTCGCAACGAGGTCGTTCAAATCGTTCAGGATTTGCTCCTTCTTGTCCGTAGCGGCCAGATAACCTGCGGCTGCGCCTATGGCGCCTCCGATAATCAGCCCCAGCAACAGTTTGGAATCTACATTACCTTTCATAATCATTTGTTTTTTTACGGTGAATAATTGATTTATATATAATTGGAACAAGCAGAAACGCTGAAAGGTTCAACGTTTCACTGTTTTTATCATCGCC
>JAISEZ010000316.1 GCA_031263835.1 Tannerella sp. | reverse complement strand
AATCCAGCTGTATGTTGCCGGTGCTGTCGTACACGTCCTGCCGGTCGCGTGTACCGTGCGGGTAGTGTTCCGTGCGGTTGAGCGTCGCCTGCCAGTAGCCGACCAGGTCGTCGCGGTTGACTTTCAGTTTCTGACGCAGCAGACTGACCACTACACCACCCACGCCAATGGCGCCGGTTAGCAGCGGATTCGTTACGGCCAGAACCGCGCCAACGGAGGCGACCAGTCCCAGGAAGGCGTCGCTCTGTATTACTTTTTCGGCATCAAGGGCGAATTTCCGCACATCTTCGTCCGATTCGATCACCCAGACCTGTAAATTCAGGCTGTCGGGAATCGTTTCACTTTGATAGAGTACCAGTCCCGCTTCGTCGAAGGTGAGGGTCTGGTTGTCCTTCACACCGTTGATTTCGAGGCTGTGGCTTTGGGCAAATCGATCGGTTTCCGACAGGACGGCATCAAGCAATTTTTGCCTGCGGGCGCTGTCGTCCAGGTTGATCAGGTCTGCCAGGGTCAGCGGAGAGACGTACGGTTCAGCCCCGACGGAATAGCCGGCAGCATGGCTGTAAATCCGCAGCTCCGCGCGGTTAAACAATCCGAGAAATCCTTCCCGGTTGTTGAATACTTTCAGTTTGTTGATTCTTACGTAAAACATAGCTTTAAAATTTAGAGAGTTAATCATTCCTCTTTGCCTGATCTCAGGGCGTCCGTGATGTTAAGGCAGAGTTTGTTTTATTTCAATGTTTTTATTCTTATATTTCTGAATTTCAATGGTGATCCGTGTCCGAGAAATCCGATATGTCCGCTTTTGTTAAGCAGTCCGGGATGCCCGTTGCCGTCGGGCGTTCCGTTCTTCGACGCTTCCCGTATGTTTCCGTCGAGTATTACTGCTTCGTTGAGCGTAACCCGGATCTGATCGCCGCCGGCATATATTTCTTCTTCGTTCCATTCCCCAACGGGTTTCATTCCGCCGTGTCCTGCGGGGATAACGCCGTACACCGAACCGTGATGCTGATAAGGCGCAATCCGGTCGTATTCGGGATTTTCGCAGTCGAGTATCTGTATCTCCATCGCGTTATAGGCGTTGTCCCCTTCCATCGGGGCGCGGATGCCTACACCGTTGTTGGCGGCAGGCGTTAACTGAAATTCGAACCTGAAAGCGAAATCGGCATACTCGTCTTTGGTATAAAGGTTTCCGACGGCTGTACCGGAGGCGTCAACGTCGATGCAGCCGTCAACGATGCGATAATCGGTGGTATTGCCTGTCCAGCAATCCATATTCGTACCGTCGAAGAGCATTTTGAAGCCCTCTTTACGTTCCTGAGCCGACAGTTCATACGCTTCGGGAAAGCCCGTCCGGTCGCTGCGGAACGGCGCTACCGGCAAGCCACCCTTTGTGAACAGGTTACCGAAGGAGGTGTCGTCGAAGCAGTAAGTAACCGATACAGGCTCTTTTACATGAGGCGACGACACGGTCAGTCTGTCGTTTCGGACTGTTCCGTCGGCGTCGTGATATACGCCGTCGGCGCCTGCAATCTTCAGCCCTTCCACTTTTTTGTCCCTGCAAATCAGGCCGGTTCCCGTATTATTGAATGAAACGATGGCTTTGTTTTTTTCTACCGTCAGTTTGCCGAATGTCGGGTTTCTGTATTCGGCAAGCGGCTGCCGGTAAGTATCTCCGAGCGCCAGACTGGCCAGGCGTTTGCCGACATTCAACTTGTCGGTCGGATGGATATCATCGACATTTTCCACCAGATCGGAAACAACAACCATTCCCGTTTTCGGCGTAATAACGGTAGCCAGTTCCTGCTGCTCGCGAAGCAATGCCGCCTCGTTGTGTTGCGTATTATAGCGGAAAGGGGCTATCTGCACCTGATAAAAAGGGAACTCTTTGCCGAAGGACTTCCGCCATCCGGTAATCATTGTTTTCATTCCTTCGGCATACGTTTGATACCTGCCGACATTTGCCTCGCCCTGATACCATATAGCGCCGGCCATGCTGAAAGGAGCCAGCGGATGAATCATCGCGTTGTACAGGCAGCCGGCATCTGCAGGCCAGGACTGCGAAGCATCAAACGGCGCTTTCAGCGAAGGATTGCCGTATATCAGCTCTTTCGGCGTCCAGACCTCGAAACCCGTTCCGCCCCATGCCGGCACGATAATGCCTACCGGCACACCGAGCGCTTCTTTCAGATGACGGGCGAAAAAATACGCCACCGCACTGACGCTTTCCAGCATTTTGGGGGAACATTCCTCCCACGAGGCGTCGCAGTCGTTCTGAGGATATTCGGCGCCAATAAGGGGAAGTGTGAAAACACGTACCTCCAACTGTTTTGCCGCCTCTGCCACCTCACCGTTATATTTCACGGCGTTCACCCTCCACTCCATATTCGACTGTCCGCTGCACAGCCATACCTCGCCCAGCATCACATTCTTATATTCAACCGTTTCGTCCAACGACGAAAAGATTTTCAAGGTGTAAGGCCCTCCTGCGGCGCCCGTGCGGATTTTTGCCTTCCAGTGTCCGTCCCGGGTAAATTCGGCAACAACCGTGTCGAGAGGCGCCCAACTGCCGGTTACACGGATTTCCGGACTCGCATGTTTCCTGTAGCACGTATGGGAACCCCATACATTTACTTCGCTCTGCCGCTGCAATACCATGTTGTCTCCGAATACGGCAGGCATGTTGATACTTCCCTGCACGCCTGCAAGCATGCAGCATGTTAATACTAAAAATAAATTTAATCGTTTCATTTTGAATATTATTTGATTGTCAAAGTTCTCTGATCTCCCTTGTAAAATCGGGTATATCGACAGGAAACCATCTACTTGAGCGCTTCCCTGCAATATTCCACACATTTAGCCACTTCCCGGACAGGGTCGGAACCTTTCGGAACATCGTATTCGAGTTCAATATCTGCCGTAATCGGATATTTCTCCTTTTTCAGCAGCTGCAGAATATACTTAACCGGGGTTTCTCCCTGTCCCCAGGGCTTATTGACGCCGCAGGCGTCGGCAGCGGTCGGGCCGGTCTTGTCTTTCATGTGCAAACTGGCAATCCGGGAATGATACCGACGGATGAAATCGCATGGATTTTTATCCGTTACTCCGAAATAATGACCCACGTCGAAGTTCAGCATGACAGATTTGCTGACTGCCAGAATCGGGTCGTAACTGAAATTTGGGTCGCCCGACTGGCAGTGATTATGGAAAATTAAGTACAGCTTGTGCTTTTCGGCAAAAGGCGCCACCTTTTTTGCCATATCAAGGGATACTTCGGTGGTGATGCCGATGGCGCCAAGCGTTTTGCACACGCGGAATGCATAGTCGGTTTCCTCGGGCGAGTCGAAGGTCTCAAGTTTAAGGATATGGATCCTGACACCTTTGTCCTTAAACATCTTTTTGATTTCCTTAAATTTGTCCATCGAAACGGTCGTTCGCCATTCCTTCTGGTTTTCAGCGGGTATGCCGGCGTACAATTCGACGGTGTAGCCCATCAGCTCAACCGAACTGAGGCCGGACCTGACGGCGTAATCCAGTGTCGCTTTCAGCGACTGGTCGGGCATCTCGCGATAACTGTACGTGATCGTTCCGATCTGTACGCCGCCGAATTTTGAATTTTGTTTTTTGGCTGCTCCCAGGCAACATAAGACGCCTGCCAAGGCGATAATTAAAAGATTTGTTTTCATATTATTTACAATTTATAATGAATAGGGTTTTCTATACGGATATTTATAAAGCCGGTGTCCGGTGGCTTCCCGGTCGTCTCCGAAACTGAGGGTCGCGGGATCCCACTTGACGGGCCGTTTCAGTTCGGTTGCGATGTTGGCGATACAGCACAGCGTATTCGTACTGCAGCCGGCTTCAACAGGTGCGATCGGATTTTTGCGCGAACGGATGCAGTCGATAAAATTCTGCATGTGTCCGGAACTTTTTTCATATTCTCCCGCTGCGATCTTTTTTTCTTCCTTTTTCAGGAGGTCGGGATTGGAACATTCGATATAGCCGCGCGTAACTTTCAGCCAGCCCTTATCGCCGTTGAAACAGATGCCTAAACCGCCTTCCTTGCGGAAGTCCTGTTCGGTCATGACGATGCCGTTTTGATATTTCATGGTCAGGTACTGCGCACCTCCATATCCTTTCGGGATAAATTCGCAGGGGCCGGAGCCGTCCATACCGATGGCTGCCTGTGAGATATCGAACATGTGCGCGCCCCAGTCGGCGGTGAAGCCGTTGCCCGTTTCGCAGTACCAGCGCCAGGCGCCCCAGAGCTGCTCGTGTTGCTCCGGGTCTAAAATGATGGGCGGGCAAAGGTCGGGATGGTAGTGAATTTTCGGGTCACTCAGTCCGCCAAGCCACAGATTCCAGTTCAGGGAAAGCGGGACAGGCATTTCGGGCAGGTCAAACGGTTTTGGCGGATCGCCGACGCGCGAATAGACAGTATCTACATGTCCGATGCCTCCGCCCCGGACGATGGCGATGGCCTGCTGAAATTCCCGGCTGGAGCGTTGCTGACTGCCCACCTGCAATACAACGCCGTTTTCACGCACCGCTTTGATCATCGCATGCCCTTCCGTAACGGTGAACGCCATCGGTTTCTGCACATAAATGTCCTTTTTGGCCTTGCAGGCGTCTATCGTTACAAAGGCGTGCCAGTGGTCGGGAGTGGCAATGCCTACGGCATCAATATCGGTACGCTCCAGCAAGTCCTGATAAAATTCATACATATCGCAGCGTGCAGGCCTGTCCTGGCTTTTCTGCCACGCTTCCACACGCCGTTTGAAACGTTCGCGCTTGAGCGCGTCCACATCGCAACCGGCAACTACCTGAACTCCCGGACAGTCGGTGGCAGAGTAAAAATCGGAATTTCCCTGCTGTCCAAGCCCGATCCAGCCCATCACCACCCGGTCGCTCGGCGCTATGCGAACGCCTGCTGCCGTAACCCAGCTCGGCAAAACCGTCAATCCTGCCAGTCCCAATGCCGAATAGCCTAAAAATTGGCGTCGGCTCATTTCATTTGATTTCTCTTTCATTTCTTTTAATTTTAAATGTTATTATAATCATCATTAATTTGAGAGCATTTGAAAATGAGTGAATGAATTTTCCCATTCACTCATTTTCTTATTCTCATATTCTCATTGTCACTGTTCGGCTTCCCTGCCGACTACAAGACCCCATCCGGGATTCTGGTAGAGGGGCGATTTGGAGATGTCGCCATCGGAGGTTAAGTCCATAAAACGCTGGATGCCTATCGGATACAGATACCATGCCATTTTCCAGTGGTAGCCGTCATACAGCACGTTCGAGAGATTGACCTGATACGGACGAAGGTAGAGGCTGTTGGCAGGGTCGGAGACGGTGGCGTTGGCCGTACCGTAACGCAACTCGGCATATTGAGCCGGACTTCCTTCACGAGCCTGTTCGTACAGGTCTTTCATCGGTCCCCAGATCTTAAACCCTTCGATTTGATAGGGCGTGGTGATCAGCCCGTCTAAAGAGCGCCAGCGGCGAACGTCATACTTGCGCAGGGCTTCACCCCAAAATTCGCTGTTGCGCTCGCGGCGGATATTGAACAGCGTGGCATCCACCCTGTTTCCTCCCGACCATACGGCCCAGTTGCCCGTGGCCGCTTCCTTCTCCATGTCGGTGGCGGCAATGGTCTTGTTGAAATCGGGGTCAACGCCGGCGCGCGTCCGCAGGGTGCGCCAGTATTCCTGCGCCTTGCTGTCGAGCGAAGCGTTTTTCTCGTAACAGGCTTCCATGTAGTTGAGCATGGCTTCGGCCGAACGGAAGGCGGGACAGGGCAGCCAGGAACGATGCGAACTGGGCGTATACTGGTCGCCGTGCTGCGTGGCGCCCTTGCGCGAAGTGTAGCCGGTGATGTATTTGCTCCAGTCGGACACGGTGATGAGTGGGAAAACCGGTTCATATTCCCGTCCCGAGCCGCGGTTGGGGTCGTCCCAGAGGATGTTTTTCTGTCCGGGCAGCTTGAGCCAGAGGCGCAGGCGGTCGTCGCGATCCTTGACGACGTCTTCGAGATAGTCGTCGCCGGCGTATCCCGAGCCGGAGGCATAGACCGGCAGCCCGTTCTTCATTACGAAACTTTCGACCAGTGCGCGCGTCATGCCGCAGCCGTCGTTGCCCGTGGAGGCCGAAGAGGCGCCGTTGTGATGCGGCCCGAGCGGCTGGGTGGATTCCCTCCAGAGCAATACTTCGCTGTAGCTCGAGTAGTCGGTTTCGTTGCAAAGCATGTCGAAGTAGGGGTTGACGGGGTCGGAGACGTCCTGCGGCAGCACGCCGTTATTTTCCATCAGCGGGTTGGCGTCGGCCACGGCCTGCGCCGCGGTCATGGCCTCCTGCAGGAACCAGTCTATCTCGGCGTCGATGCTGCCTGCGGGGAACCGGAAGTCCGGGTAAGTGGCCGCTCCAGGCCAGCCCGGACCGCCCGGCACAAAGGCCGTCCCCTTGAAATATTTCAACCAGGTGGCTTCAAACAGCGCTACGCGCGATTTGATTACCCAGGCGACATAGCGCGAGGGACGCTGCCGGCGACCGTCGGGCGAGACAGTCTTCATCAGCATCGCCGCCGAATCGAGGTCGGAAAGGATAAACCGCGCCACTTCGTTGCGCGGCCGGCGCGTACTGGCTTCCACCAGCGGCTCGAACCGGTCGGGCAGCACGTTGCGGACAATCGGCATGTCACCGTAGCCCACGTATGAGTTAAACATCCTCCATGCCCGCATCAGATAGGCCTCGCCGATATAATGCGCCACATTCTCGCGGTCGCCCTCCAGCGTACCCGCGTTCAGTCGCGGCACTACCGTTTGAAGGAAATAATTGAGACTGTACAGCATGGAAAAGCAGCCGTTCAGCTCGTCGTAGTTCTGGACGAGACGTCTGGGACTGTAAAAGATCCCGTCGGTGACTTGAAAATTGGCCTGATTATCCGTAAACATGTCCGAAACATAGAAATAATAGGCCGCGGGTTCGAACGGGGTGCCGCCGCTACCTTCTATCTGGTTGGGCAGCAAATTGAACTGGCCGACCGTGAAAGAGGCCAGCTGACCTTCTTCCATATAGAAGACATCGGGGGTGAGCACCGAGAGCGGTTCGCGATCCAGAAAATCATCCCCGCACGAAACGGCAGCGCATGCCGCCAATATCAAACCTGTTGTCAGGAAAAATATCGTTCTGAAAAATTTTATCTTGTTCATAATCGTTCTGTTTTAAAAATTAATACTGCAACCGGCTGAAATCACTTTCATTATCGGATAGCCGAACCCCTGGGCGTTAGAGCCACGCAGATAATAGTCCACCTGTTCGGGGTCAAACTCCTTGAACAGCTTCGTAAAGGTGAGCAGGTTTTCGCCCGACAGATAGAAGCGGAGGTTCTGAACGGCAAATTTGCGCGTCAATGCGGAGGGCAGCGTATAGCCGATCTGCAGGTTTTTGAGCCTGAGGTAAGAAGCGTTCTGCACGAAATGGTCGTTGCTGTTCGTCGTCGGTATGTTGTTGTAACGGTCGAAATAGGGCCGTCCGAAATAGGCGTCGGTGTTGAGGCCGAGCGGGCTGTCGGGGTCGTCGCGGAAATAATCCATGTGCGAATCGAATACCGCTACGTAGTTGGTGCTTTGGTTCGCGATGGAGAACATGTTGACGCTCCCAGGAGCGACCTGCCGTTTAAGTATTCCCTGAAAGAAGGCGCGCAGGTCGAAGCCCTTATAGTCGGCATAGAGATTGACTCCGAGACTGTAGCGCGGCGTGTTGTTGCCGATCCTGACCAGGTCGCCCGGGTCGGTTTTGGTGTTCGTGCCGCTGTTGATGATGCCGTCGCCGTTGACGTCCACAAACATCAGGTCGCCCGCCTGCCATGCGCTGCCAAGCTGGTTCTGCCCGCCATTGGGGAGCGTGGCCAGATGCGCGTCCATCTCGGCCTGCGTTTTGGCAAGGCCCAGTGTTTTGTAGCCGTAGAAGTCGCCCACGATCCAGCCGTCGCTGTAGTTGCTGCCCTTTCCGTCGTCCAGATAGCCCTGCGGATTGGGATACTTGAGGATTTTCGAGACGGCGTCCGAGAGTTTGAGTTCCACGCCATAGCCCAGCCCGTTCTTGAGGCGGTCGTTCCACCGGAGGTCGAGGTCGAAACCGTAGGATTTCATGTCGGTATTGTTGGTGTTCGGCACGCTGGCGCCGAGAATCTGCGGCAGCGACATGCCCGGCCCGACCATGTCGAACGTGTAGCGGGTGAAATATTCAATCGAGCCGGTCAGCCGGTTGTTGAGCGCCCCGAAATCGAGGGCAAGGTTTGTGCTGCGCACCCGTTCCCAGGTGAGGGAAGTGGAGATCAGCGCCGGTACGCCGGCCGTGTTGGGCCTTGCACCGTTAATCAGCCAGTTGCCGCTGTTCGTGCCGGTCCAGAGCGTCACGTAGGTAGGATACAGGTTCGCCGTATTCTGGTTAGCCAGATCGCCATAGGAAGCGCGCAGCTTGAAACTCCCGAGATAATCGCGGTAGGGTTCCCAGAAATCCTCGAAGGCGATGTTCCACCCCGCCGATACGGAAGGAAGCCAGATCCACCGGTTATCGCGGCGGAAGCGCGAACTGCCGTCGTAGCGCAGGTTGCCTTCCAGCAGGTATTTCTGCCTGTAGTCCCAGTTCAGGCGTCCGAAATAGCCGGCCGTAGCCCAGTGGTTGCGATTGCCTTTGACTTCGGGCATCACCTGGTTGCCGCTGATGTCGAAACCGTTGGTCAGGTCGATTTCGGGAAGCGAAGAGATCATAACGCCGATGCGCGAAGCATTCATAGAGCTGATATTCATCAGTTCGGACTGAAATCCGACCATGCCTTTGAGCGTGTGGCCGCCCAGTGAACGGGTGTATTCCGAATAGAGATTGACGTTCACGAAATTCTGTTTTTCGAACGTTTCGCTGACGCCGTTGCCCGTTGAGGACAGCGACGGATCGCCGTTCACGTTGTTGTGATTGTACACCTTTTGCCAGTCGGAATGGGTCCGGTTGTAGGTGCTCCTGTAGTTGAACTCGCCGAACGTTTTCCAGTCCTTCACCGGTTCGATCACGAGCTGCTCCTGCAGGTAAACGACGTCGTTCTGGAGGGTCGTGTTCCCGCCGTCGCGAACCCGGAGCAGGTTCGGGCCGTAGTCGGTCAGGTAACCGTTGTCGTCATACATCGGCATGATCGCCAAGCCGTTTATGAACATACCTTCTATCGAGGGCATGTAGTAGGGCTGCGAGGCGTCTTCGCGGATAAAGCGCACGCCGGTATTGAGCTGCGCCCACTTCGCGGCCTGAACGTTCAGCTTCGCCGAGCCGGAATAGCGCTGCCTGCGGTCGGTGTTGAACGTCATCAGGCCCTTGAAATCCATAAATTGCAGCGAAGTGTAGTACTTATAGGTCTCCGTGCCGCCGTTGAGGCTCAGGTTGTGTTCCTGCGAAAACACCCAACTGTTGTACGTGTTCTTTATCCAGTTCTCGTTGGCGTTGCCGTACCCTTTGCCCGACGCCCAGACTCTCGGGTTGTTCGGGTCGGGAATGTTGACGGTTGTAATCTTTCCCGCCTGATAATCCTGAATGCGTTGAAACTGGTCGTCAGGAATCAAATTGGTGCGACCGGAGTTTCTGCTGGCATCGTTTACGAAGAGCGCGAAATTGTATGAATCGGCCGGCTTGGGCAGGTGAACGGGGGTGTTCCAGCGCAAACTGTTGTTGTAGTTGAGTGTCGGCTTGCCCAGTTTACCCTTTTTGGTCGTAACCAGTATCACGCCGAAAGGCGCGCGCGACCCGTAGATGGACGAGGCGGCGGCGTCTTTGAGCACCGAAACGTTCTCAATCTCCTGCGGGTTGAGGGTGTTGATGTCGCCCTCCATGCCATCGATCAGCACAAGCACGTCAGCCAGCGACTCCTTGCCGATCGTCCCCTTGCCGCGAATCTGGATGACGGGATTGTTGTTGGCCGGACCGCCTTCGGTCTGCGTTACCAGCAATCCCGGCACCATTCCCTGCAAGGCTTGCGAAGCCGTCGTCAGCGGGCGTTCCCGGAATACTTTCTCATCCGCCACGCTGACCGAACCCGTCAGGTTTATCTTCTTCTGCGTGCCGAATCCTACGACCACCACTTCTTCCAGCGTTTTGGCGTCCTCCACAAGCGTGACATTCAGGCTTGTCCTGTTCGCCACCGCAATCTCCTGCGTCACATATCCAACATAGGAAACAGTCAGCGTCGCCCCCGGCGATACGTCCAGATTGAACCGACCGTTTATATTGGTGATTGTCCCGTTGGCGGCAACGCCTTTCTCCACTACATTCGCACCGGCTACCGGCTCGCCGTTGACATCGACGACCGTACCGGACACCGTTTTGCGTTGCTGCTGTTCAAATGTTTCATTTTCGCCGGCAAAAGATGCGTTCGCCGGCGCCGTATACATTCCCGTCAGAAACAGAAACAGGATGCATTTCACAGTCATTTTTTGTCGCCATGACGGTCGTTGCAGACCGTATGGCGTGTTATTAATTATACAATTCATATTTTTATTGTTAATTAAAGGGTTAATAATTTTCTTCTATGCGCCTTTTTATTGATTGGTGCACATCTTTGTTCACCGGGTTGGGGGCGCGTCCAAAAGTCCCGTGACCTGCGCCGATTTATTGTTCCTTTCTCATAGGCGATCATGATTAATGGTTAACAGATGCAGAACATCCTGAAAAACAGAACGGACGCCGGGGCAGGGAAGAGTTGCTTCCGAGCCTCGTACGTCCGTCTGAAAATCAGGATAGGCCGTATGACTTTTTGTTTTGAAAAAATATGTATCTTGACGCGCGTATGCGTTTCGCACGCGATCAATAACGCGCGTAGCGCGTATGCGTATACTATATAGGAGAGAGAGAGAGAGAGAGAGAGAGAGATAACAAAATACTCATAACGAACAAATTAAAAGGCATAAAAATACTTAACGCCTTTCTATTTTTTGTTTCCTGTATGAATAATGAACTGTGTCCCATGTTTTTTTGTTTATCAACCGTACTTATTTTTTGGTCGGGGCAAAGATAAAGTATTTTTTTTATTTATTGCAAGAAAAAACC
>JAISEZ010000306.1 GCA_031263835.1 Tannerella sp. | reverse complement strand
GTAGTATCGGGACAGATGAAGATTTTTATCCGGGAGCCGCATGGAACGCCTGAGTGAAACCGTCCGGATACGGGTACGGTTCAGCGAGGTCGATGCGCTGCGCATGGTGTGGCACGGGTGTTACATGCACTATCTGGAAGACGCCCGCGAAGCGTTCGGCCGCAAATACGGACTGACATACCTCCATATTTTCAACAGCGGCCATGTGGCGCCCGTCGCAGACATGCACGTACAGTACAGGCAACCGGCCACCATCGACGACGTCCTGCTGGTAGAAATCGTTTACCGTCCTGCGCCCGGCGGCAAACTGATTTTCGACTACCGCATCACCAGAGAACCGGACGCCTCACTCATCCTGACCGCTACCACCATTCAGCTGTTTACAACGTGCGAGGGTGTCTTCGAACCCTCCTCTCCGGAGTTCTTCGATGCGTGGAAGGAAAAATTCCGGAGTTGAAAGAGGTGTTTGGGTGCATTTCCATCATCCGTATCCCGTTCCGCCAACAGTCTGTACCGTAACAGTTTACTGTTTTGCATTAGAGCAGTCGACTGAACTGCACTAGGGCGGTCGACCGCCCTGCATTAGGGCGGTCGACGGAACTGCACTAGGGCGGTCGGCGGAACTGCATTAGGGCGGTCGACGGAACTGCACTAGGACGGTTAACGGAACTGCGTTAGTTCAATCGACCGAACTGCATTGGAAGAAAACAGTAAAAACAGACAGGTTTATTTTGTATTCCTTCCGGCTTGCATTACTTTTTCAACAAAAAGCGTTATGAAAAAGTTGCCGACAGGAATACAGTCGTTTAGCAAACTGCGGAAAGATGATTATAGAAGGCTGCCGGGTGTCGCCTTCACCGGCGAAGAGGTGGCCTGCCGGATGGAACCCCTGAATGCCTCCTGTAATTTCCCGGTTTACCCCGCATAGCGTCTGCCGTCAGTGTTTCATTTTGTCCATTTTGGTGATTTGGATACTGCGCAGGTTGCGGTAGATGTTGATGATGATGGCGATGGCGACGGCTGTTTCGACGGCCGAGATGCCGATGGCAAAGAGGGTGAAGAAAAACCCTTCGAGCTGTTCGGGGAACAGAAACCGGTTGAAAACGGCAAAGTTGATGTCCACCGCATTGAGAATCAGTTCTACCGAAATCAGGACGGCCAGCAGGTTGCGCCGCGTGAAAAAACCGTAGATGCCGACAAACATCATGACGGTCGATACAATGAGGTAATATTCCAGATGAATCATATGTCTTATCTTTTTCTTGCAATTAAAATTACGCCGACAATGCAGGCCAGCAACAGGATACTGATTACTTCGAACGGCAGCAGGTACTGGTATTTGTCCACTCCCATCAGGGCATGTCCGATGGTGCGCACGTCGAGTTCGCCGTGGTCGAAATGCGACGGGAGGAAGCTGTTCTTCAGGGTGACGAAGAGGCAGATGACCAGTCCCGCGGCGGTTGTTACCAGTCCCGCCAGCATCTTCGTCCACTTCGGCTTCTTGGCGCGGTCTTCACCCTGCTGGGAGGAAGTCAGCAGGATGGAGAAGACGTAAAGCACGGTGATGCCGCCGGCGTATATCAGCAGCTGCACGGCGCCCAGAAAGGAGTAGTTGAGCTGAAAATAGATGCCCGCCGTGCCGAAGAGCACGAAGAGCAGGTAGGTGGCGGCACGCAGGATGCGCCGGGTCGTCACGGCCAGTATCGCGCTGACGGCCATGAAGACGGCCAGCACCGTAAATACAATCAAGTCAAGCGTTATTTCCATGAGCCTGTATCTGTTTGTTGAGTATTTTCACTAATTTGTCCCGGGTAAACACGGCATGTTCAAAAGCGGTGTCAAAGCGGATGGCCTGCGTCGGGCAGACGTTGACGCACAGCTGGCAGAACATGCACGAACCCAGATTGTATTCGTAGGCCAGCAGCGCTTTCTTCTTTTTCCCGGTTTCCGGGTCGGTAACGGTCTCCGACTCGACGCGCAGCGTGTCGTTCGGGCATGTGATGGCACACAGGCTGCAGGCCGTGCACCTGTGATTCCCGTCCGCATCGAGGGACATGGCCAGCGTCCCGCGGAAACGGTCGAACATCACCAGTGTCGCGCGGTTTTCGGGATAACATTCCGTCGTCTTCCGCGTGAAAAACTCGACAAACGTCACCTTCAATCCACGCACCAGCGAACATGTGCCGCGTACAATGGAGGCCATATAGCCCCCTTTCTTCTTTCGTGCGGATTCCGCAGGTCTTACTTCTTCATTCATTTCTCTGTCACTCATCACTCATCACTAAACACTCATCACTAATCACTAACCACTAATCACTAATCACTCAAAAGTGCCATCCGAAGACGACGCAGACGGTCATTGCCAGCAGGTTGAGCAGTCCGATTGGCACGAGTATTTTCCATTCCAGCGTCAGAATCTGGTCGATACGCAGGCGCGGGAACGTCCATTTAATCCACATCAGCAGCCAGACGACAAAGAAGGACTTGCCGAAAAACCAGATGAAACCGGGAATACAGTCCATCACCCCGTTGAAGCCCGTCCAGCCGGCAATGTGCAGCGGCATCCACCCGCCCAGAAAGAGGGTAGCCGAAATCGCCGAAATGATGAACAGGTTCACGAACTCGGCCACATAGAACAGGCCGAAGTGCATCCCCGAATATTCCGTATGATAGCCGGCCGTCAGTTCCGATTCGGCCTCGGGCAGGTCGAACGGGCCGCGGTTCACTTCCGCATTGCCGGCAATCAGGTAAATCAGAAACGCAACCATGGCCGGTATATGTCCCTTGAAGATAAACCATCCGTCGGCCTGGCGTTCGACAATCTGGCTGAGCTGCATGGTGTCCGTCAGTACGACAATGGTCAGGATGGAGATGCCGACCGAAAGTTCGTAACTGACCATCTGCGCCCCGCTCCGCATCGCCCCAATCAGCGAATACTTGTTGTTGCTGCCCCAGCCCGCCAGCAGGATGCCTACCACGCCGATGGACGAGGCGGCCAGCAGAAACAGTACGCCGACATTGAAGTCGAGCACCTCCAGTCCCCGGTTCACCGGCAGGCAGCTGAAGGCCAGCACCGACGCCAGTATCACGATATACGGCGCCAGATTGTAGAGGAACTTGTCGGCCTGCCGGATGACGATGATTTCCTTAATCAGCATCTTGATGATGTCGGCAAACAGCTGGAAAATCCCGAACGGCCCTACCCGGTTCGGCCCCAGACGGCACTGGAACGCGGCGCAAACCTTGCGCTCCATGTAAATCATAATCACGGCAATCACGGCGTACATCAGCAGAATGGCGACGCCCACCGCTACACATTCCACAAATACCGCCACGCCCAGTGGCATCAGCGACGTGAGCCATGCGTGTATCCAACTTGTAACTATACTGAAATCAAACATCTTTCTTTATCTGGTTAAGGATGAATCACCGGTCAATGTCGGGTACGATGTAGTCAAGCGTACCGCCGATGGCAATCAGGTCGGCGATTTTCGAGCCGCGGGTAATCGTGTCGATGCAGGCAACGAGCGGAAGCCCGGTGCTGCGGAATTTCACGCGGGACGGATATTTGTCGCCGCGGCTCTCGATATACACGCCAAACTCGCCGCGGCTTGTCTCCACGGCCGAATAGTATCCGCCTTCGGGCAGGCGGATGACGGCTTTCATTTTCTCCTGAAAACTGCCCTCCGGGATGTTGTCAATCAGCTGCTCGATGATGCGCATGCTTTCCCCGATTTCGTCCATGCGCACCATGTAGCGCGAGAAACAGTCGCCCCGGCGGTAAAGTATTTCCCTGAAATCCACCTGGCCGTACATGGCGTAAGGATGGCGCTTGCGGACGTCGCACGCCCAGCCCGAGGCGCGTCCCGTCCCGCCGGTTGTCCCGAACGAGATGGCGTCTTCGCGGCTCAGCACCCCGACGCCTTTCATCCGCTGCTGCGTGATTACGTTGCCCGTAAACACTTCGTGATATTCCCCGAGCGCGGGACGCAGGTATGCAATCAGTTCCTTCACGCGCCGCACGAAATCCGGATGAATGTCCGCCTGTACGCCGCCAAGGGTATTGTAGTTAAGAATCAGGCGTCCGCCGGTGGTTTGCTCGAAGATGTCGAGCACCTTCTCGCGGTCGCGGAAACCGTAGAAGAAGGCTGTCAGGGCGCCCAAATCCATGCAGAGGGTGGAGAAAAACAGCAGGTGCGAATCAATGCGCTGCAGTTCGTCCATGATTGTGCGGATGTACTTGACCCGTTCGGAGACTTCCACGCCCAGTCCCTTTTCCACGCAAAGGCAGAAGGCGTGGCGGTTCTGCGTGGCCGAGAGGTAGTCCAGCCGGTCGGTCAGCGCCGCAATCTGGGGATAGGTCAGGCTTTCGCACATTTTTTCGATGCCGCGATGGATGTATCCGCAGTAAACGTGCAGCTTGCGGATGATTTCGCCTTCGAGCGAGACGCGGAAACGCAGCACGCCATGCGTGGCCGGGTGTTGCGGGCCGATGTTAATGACGTATTCGTCGTCTTCGAACAGGACTTGCTTTTTCTCGACCAGCCGTCCCTTTTTGTCTATTTTGAAAATCGAAGTGGTGTCGATGGCGACTTCGTTGGTCATGCGGACGGGATTGGTCTCGCGGCTGCCGTCATAGTCCTTGCGCAGGGGATGACCGACCCAGTCGTCGCGCAGAAAGAGGCGGCGCATGTCGGGATGGTCGGTGAAGCCGATGCCGAAGTAGTCATACACTTCGCGTTCGTTCAGTTCGGCCGTTTTCCAGAGGTCGCATACCGAGGGGAGTTCGGGATGTTCGCGGTTGCCGGTCATTGTCCGCAGCACCAGCTGATGACCGTGTACGGTGGATTCCAGATGATAGACGACGCCCAGCCCGCTGTCGCCCCCGTCCACTCCGGTCAGGCTGCGCAGGAAGTCGAAGCGCAGCGCCCCGTCCGCGGCCAGCGTTTCCGCCAGCGCGCGAAACCGTTCCGGCTGCACCGTTACCGCCGGCGTCCCGTCCTGTCCGGCGTCCACCGTCGCATCGGGAAAACGTTCCCGTAAAATAGCTTCCATATTACTCATCAGCCTTTGTTTTTGGGGCATCATTGAATTTTTGAATCGTTGAATCATTGTCGCTCACCCCTGAATCATTGAATTTTTGAATCATTGAATCATTGAATCTTCCATCCTCCACGCTTCGGTTGACTCCACCGAAGAATTTCTCCACCCGGACCTTGCGCTGAAGCTGGATAATGCCGTAGAGCATGGCTTCGGGGCGCGGCGGACAGCCGGGGACATAGACGTCAACGGGTAAAATCTCGTCGACGCCGTTCACCACATGGTAGGATTTCCTGAACGGCCCGCCCGACACGGCACAGGCGCCGATGGCAATCACGTATTTCGGGTCGGCCATCTGGTCGTAGAGCCGTTTGAGCACGGGCGCCATGCGGTCGGTAATCGTTCCGGCCACCATGATGAAGTCGGCCTGACGCGGACTGGCGCGGGTCACTTCGAAGCCGAAGCGGGCGAAGTCGTAACGCGCCGCGCCGACGGCCATGTACTCGATACCGCAGCAGCTGGTGGCAAAGGTCAGCGGCCAGAGCGAATTGCTCCGTCCCCAGTTGACGACCTCGTCCAGACATCCCAGCACGACGTTGCCGCCCTGTGCGTTCAACTCGCGCACCATGGCTTCGAGGTATTCGTTGTCATTAAATTCCCCGTATGCGATTGATTTGATTTTGGGTTTCTTCATTTCCATTCCAGCGCTCCTTTCCGCCACGGGTAGGCCAGTCCGAGCGCCAGTATGACCAGAAAAAACAGGACGCTCAGCAGTCCGCCGACGCCCAAATCCTGTACAACCGCCGCCCATGGAAACAGGAAAACCGTCTCGACATCGAACATCAGAAACAGAATGGCAAACAGGTAATATCCTACCTTAAACTGCATCCACGAACGGCCGCGCGTCGGGATGCCGCACTCATACGCTTCACCCTTCTGCGGATTGAACGAACGCGGCGAAATCAGCCGCGCAATCCCAAGGGCAGCTACCACCAGCAGTATGGCCGTGAGTAACGATACAATCAATAAAACAAAATACATGACAGGCTTTATTCTTAATTCGGGGCAAATATACACATACTTTCGCGCTGATGGTACTTTTCAGGGAAAAATATGAGAGAATGAGCAAATGAGAAAATGTGGGAATGTGAGAATGAATTGACGCATCCTCTCACTGGCTT
>JAISEZ010000020.1 GCA_031263835.1 Tannerella sp. | reverse complement strand
TAATCAGTAGTTAGTAGTTAGTAGATAGTAGTTAGTAGGGGCGAAATGCTTTCGCCCCCAGGGCAGCCGGCGGGGAAACCGTGCATCTCCAAACAGGGCTGCGGCAACAGGCGCTGTATCTGCCGGGGCCGTTTTATTCTGTCTATAAACTGATGTATCCATTCTGATAACTACTACGGGCGAAAGCATTTCGCCCCTACTAACTACTATCTACTATCTACTAACTACTATTCGTATTACAAATGCTCGTCAAAATACCGCGTAATCATTTCGTAGAGGTGGGGCCGGTCTTTTCCGGTCACGTTGTGCTTGTGGCGCGGATATACGAAATAGTCCGGGAACGTGCCCGCCTGAATGCAGGCGTCCAGAAACAGCAGGCTGTGCTGCCAGACTACGACGGGGTCTATGGCGCCGTGAATCAGCAGCAGACGTCCCTTCAGGTTGCCCGCCTTTTCGCGCAGGTCTGCATTCGCGTAGCCTTCGGGATTCTCCTTCGGATGGTCCATGTAGCGTTCGCCGTACATGATTTCGTAGTGCGACCAGTCGATGACCGGGCCGCCGGCGACGCCCGCCCTGAACACGTCCGGACGGGTCAGCATCAGGTTCGTTGTCATGAAACCGCCGTAGCTCCAGCCGTGCACGCCGATGCGGTCGCCGTCCACAAAGGGCTGCGATTTCAGCCATTCCACTCCCTTCAGCTGGTCTTCCATCTCGCAGACGCCCAGCTGCCGGTGAATCGCGCTCTCGAACGCAAATCCCCGGTCGGCGGAACCCCGGCCGTCAATCGTGAACATCACGTATCCCCGCAGGGCCATGTAAATGTCCCAGCCGCCGACGCCGTTCATCCAGCCGCCCGTCACCATCCGGGCATGAGGGCCTCCGTAAACGTAAACGATGACCGGGTATTTTTTGGTACGGTCGAGACGGGGCGGCGTCGTCAACCGGTAATACAGGGTCGTTTGTCCGTCCGCCGCCGTGAGCGTTCCGGTCGCGACGTCGGGCATCCCGTACTCCCTGAACGGGTCGGGGGCGGACAGGAGCGATTTCACCGTCCTGCGGTCTTTCAGGCGGAGGACGTCGATGTCGTGCGGCGTGACGGGCGAAACCGTCCGGTCGATGGCGTACAGTCCCGACGGACTGAGCGTGACCCGGTGGACGCCGGATTTGGCGTTTATGCAGGTGCGGACGCCGGTTTTGAGATTGAGCTGCCACGTGTAGTTTTCAAGCGGGTTTCCTTCGCCGGTCGCGCCGTCCGTGCGCGGCGCCGTGGCGGAAAAGTAAAGGTTCGCGCCCTTTTCGTCGAAACCAAGCACTTCGGTTACCACCCATTTTCCCGAAGTAAGCTGCTTCAGCAGTTTTCCGTGAATGTCATACAGGTAGAGGTGATTGTATCCGTCCCGCTGGCTTTGCCAGACGAAGCGCGTCGGGTCGTTCGGCAAAAAGAGCGCGGGATGCTGCGGCTCCACGTATTTTTCGTTGCGTTCGGTAAAAAGTTCGGCCTCCCGCTCGCCCGTCTGCGCACTGTAGCGCACCAGCCGGCATTCGTTCTGTTCGCGGTTCAGTTCGGCGATGCAGATGCTCTTTTCGTCCGGCGTCCAGACGATGTTGGTGAGGTACTTTTCCTTCGGGAGACCCGTTTTCAGCCAGACGGTTCGACCGCCGGACAGGTGATAGACGCCGACCGTGACCTCGTGACTTTTCATGCCGGCCATCGGATATTTGAACGGCTCGGCCTTCGCCACCCGCGCGTGGATATTGACCAGCGGATAATCGGCGACCATCCGTTCGTCCATCCGGTAGAACGCCAGCGCCGCGCCCTGCGGCGACCAGAACAGTCCCTTGCGGATGCCGAATTCATGCTGGTGGACGGAGGCGCCGCATACGATTCCGTCTTCCGTTTCGTCGGTCACGGTGGAGGCGCGGTTTTCGGGCGAGAGTATCCGCACGTTGTTTTTCTCCGTAAAGGCCAGGCAGCCGTTCGCTTCGCAGAACTCGAAGTTCTCCCACTGCGGCTCCAGCGTATAGGCGGCGGTGACGGCAAGCGCTTTCCGGTCAAAATGAATCCGGAAGTTTCTGTACTGAAACGCCAGCACGCCGGGCTGCTTCGGGAAGGGGACGGAGAAGTCCGGCATACTGCCGATGGAAGGGTATCCGGCTGTTTCCAGCATCCGGTTCAGCTGTTCGAGGGTCAGCGCCACCTGTTCGGACTTGTCCGCGGGCAGGGCGGCCAGCAGACTGTCGCCCTTTACATATATATACTGCTCACCGCACCATTGCAGCTGCTTCAGATTCCGGGGTACGAAACGGAACTGATTCCGCCCGCCGGGAATCAAATCCTGCAGGGTCAGCGTTTTTTCCTGCGCGCCAAGTGACGTCATCATAAGCGAAGCGGTGAATACGACATACAGAGCGGATACAAAACGGTTACTTTTTTTCATCTCTAATCACGTTTGATGGATACGGTGCAGGTCACCGGCAAATGGTCGGAAGGATAGCGTCCGTCGCTGTAAGTATCGGTCAGCACGGCATAATCCAGTACACTGAAATGACGGCTGACGAAAATGTAATCAATGCGGCTGCCGGGTGTTCCCTGAAACACGCCGCCGGGAAAGCCGGTGCCTTCCGGGCCGGTGCGCGGGGTCTGCGTAATATCGTATGCATCGGACATCAGCGTCCGTATGGCGAGAATCTGGGACGCGGACGGCAGCGAATTGAAATCGCCCATGCTGATTGCCGGCGCGTCTCCCGCTATTTCCGTTATTTTTTGCACCATCAGGGGGCCGGAATTTTGCCGGGCGGTCGTATCCCGCCAGTAGAAATGTGCATTGAAGAAATAAAATTCCCGGCCGGAAGTTTTTTCCCTGAATTTCGTCCAGTGACAGATACGGCGGTCGGTAGCGTCCCAGCCGATGCTCGGCACGTCGGGCGTTTCGCTGAACCAGAACGTCCCGGACGTCAATACGTCAAACCGGTCTTTCCGGTAGAATGTAGCGCAGTTGTGCGTCGTCCCGCTGCTGCCGCCGTATGGAGCGGCGGTACAGGCATATTCCGGCAGGAGCGTCTCCAGGTCGGCCAGTTGCCGGGGGTTTCCCTCCTGCGTGCCTGCGATGTCGAAGTCATGCCCGGCGATGAGCTGCGAGAGCGGTACCTTCCGGATGTCCCATCCGTTGCCGGTGGTTTCATCGGCGTGGGCGGCATAGCGGATATTGTACTGTGCGACGCGGAAACGGAGCTGTCCGGAATCGTCGCCGTCACCGGCATTCAGTCTGTTCACAGAGAAGGTCAGTAACATGCCTGCACAACAACATAACGTAATCAGTTTTTTTGTCACCATATCAGGATTTTATTTTCAGCGGGTTTTCCCGGACGGGGGCCTGTCTTTGGGATGAAGTCGGACAAAGGGGCGGTTTTTGGCGAAGGGTTTGGAGTTATCCCCGGCGAAAGGTTTTCCCTTATCCCGGACAAAGGGGCGGTCTTTGGCAAAGGGTTTGGAGTTATCCCCGGCGAAAGGTTTTCCCTTCTCCCTGACAAAAGGGCGGTCTTTGGCGAAGGGTTTGGAGTTATCCCTGACGAAAGGTTTTCCGTTATCCCTGACAAAGGGGCGGTCTTTGGCGAAGGGTTTGGAGTTATCCCTGTCGAAAGGTTTTCCCTTCTCCCTGATAAAAGGGCGGTCTTTGGCGAAGGGTTTGGAGTTATCCCTGACGAAAGGTTTTCCGTTATCCCTGGCAAAGGGGCGGTCTTTGGCGAAGGGTTTGGAGTTATCCCTGACGAAAGGTTTTCCGTTATCCCTGGCAAAGGAGCGGTCTTTGGCGAAGGGTTTGGAGTTATCCCTGTCGAAAGGTTTTCCGTTATCCCTGACAAAGGAGCGGTCTTTGGCGAAGGGTTTGGAGTTATCCCTGACGAAAGGTTTTCCGTTATCTCTGACAAAGGGGCGGTCTTTGGCAAAGGGTTTGGAGTTATCCCTGACGAAAGGTTTTCCGTTATCCCTGGCAAAGGGGCGGTCTTTGGCGAATGTCCGCCGGCTGCCGTCCGCCGGCTTCTCCTCCTCTGCCGGTCTGCGGGAATACGGTTTGCGCTCCTCGCCGTTCAGGGCCGTTTTATAGTCTTTGTTTGTTCCGGCAAAGAGTTCGTAGCAGCGAAATTCACAGTCGAGCGAGCCGTTCATGAGCTTGATTTTCCGGCAGGGATGCAGTCCGATGTATTCGAAACAGGCTTCCCGGTAACTCAAAACCCAGGCCCGGTATCCGGTAAAGGCGTGTTTCAGCCGTTCGCCAATCATGCGGTAGAGATTCTCGATGTCGGTCGGCGCCATGCGTTCGCCGTAGGGCGGATTCGTCACCAGAATCCCCGTTTCGGGCGCCTGGGTATACTGCTGGAAGGGAAGGGTTTTCAGTTCGACGTATTTCATCAGCCCGGCGTTGCGGACGTTTTCGCGCGCCAGTTCGATGGCCGCCGGCGAAACGTCCGACCCGAAACACTTGAAGGTGAAGTCGCGTTCGCCGGAATCGTCGTTATAGATTTCGTCGAACAGGTCGGCGTCGAAGTCCGGCCATTTCTCGAAGGCATATTCCTTGCGGTAGAGTCCGGGCGGGATGTTGAGCGCAATCATGGCGGCTTCAATCAGCAGCGTGCCGGAGCCGCACATGGGGTCGACGAAGTTGGATTCGCCCCTCCATCCGGTTTTGAGAATCATGCCGGCGGCCAGCGTTTCGTTAATCGGCGCCTCGCCCTGCGCCGTCCGGTAGCCGCGCTTGTGGAGGCTTTCGCCCGAGCTGTCGAGCGCGACGGTGCAGTCCTGATGCGAGATGTGGACATGGATGTACATGTCCGGCCGGTTGATGCGGACGGAAGGGCGTTTCCCGAACTTTTCGTCGAAGTAGTCCGCAATGGCGTCCTTGGTGCGGTAGGCCACGAACTTGGAATGATTGAACGACTCGGAATAGATGACCGCGTCCACGGCAAACGTTTTTTCGGGCGAGAAGTAGCGTTCCCACTCGATTTTCTTCACCCCCTCGTACACGTCGCCCGCGCCGGCGGCCTTGAACCGGGCAAGCGACTTGAGGATGCGCAGCGCCGTGCGGCAGTGCATATTCGCCCGGTACATCAACGCCCTGTCGCCCCGGAACGACACCATGCGCCGTCCCGCCTCGACCCCCTCCGCCTGCAGGGCCGACAGCTCTTCCGCCAGCACGTCTTCCAGCCCGTACAGCGTCTTGGCCACCATTTCAAACCGTTCTCCGTCCATCGCCGTTCACCAGGTCAGTACAATACGGAAATCCTGCGTCGGCGGACGCTCTCCGCGGCGGTAGTCGGCATAAAAGGAAACCGTTCCCCTGTCGAAGTCGAAGGAATAATGTTCCGTCCACCCGCCGTTGTCCGCGTGGGGGATGGAGTACGGGAGCGGCGCCTGCACCTCGTTGTCGCCGTCCATCAGATACATGAAGACGGACACGTTGCCGCTCTTGTAGATATAGCTGCCGATATCCAAATCCATAATGTACCGGTAGAACGTGACTCCGCCGGCCTCGCCGAGTGATTCCCAGTCGCGCGAGACGACGGTAAATTCGTGCACCTCCATTCCCAGGCCTTCGCCCGGCTCGCCCGCAGGCCCCATCGGCCCCTCACATGCACTCAGTGCAAGGGCCATAAAAGCAAATAAGTAAACATACTGTTTCATAGTTGTTGTTTTAAATCCGCGGCAAAGGTAAGAATTATACTTCACGCAGCATGGTAATATGCGAATTATGAATTATGAATTATGCGAATCGGTAGTCAGTAGTTAGTAGTTAGTAGTTAGTAGGGGGCAGCCCAATGTCATCAGGTTAAGGGCTGAAAGCCCTGTATCAATAG
Source organism: Tannerella sp. (assembly GCA_031263835.1). Classification (GTDB taxonomy): domain Bacteria; phylum Bacteroidota; class Bacteroidia; order Bacteroidales; family Tannerellaceae; genus Tannerella. The sequence continues at coordinate 1,626 of JAISEZ010000020.1, read as the reverse complement.
CACAGGGCAACGCCCTGTGGGGGTAAGCGCATCACAACAACCAGCCCTGCAAGGGCGAAATCAAATTGAACAGCCGGATTACGCCCCTGCGGGGCTTGATAAATGTGACGCATCCTGTTCGTAGGGCGTTGCCCTACGCTATTGATTATCGGGCTTTCAGCCCTTAACTTGGTGACATTGGGCTGCCTCCTACTAACTACTAACTACTAACTACTGATTCGCAAAGGCTAATTGATGAGGAACGTTTCTACCGGCCCGGCGGGACCTTCCTTTCCGTGCCGGTTGGAATAGCGGGCATAGACGTTCGCCTGCTTCGCCAGGTCGGAAGAAGCGAAGCACAGTGTGTGGTGCGCATTGGACGAGAAATCCAGTTTCCGGTAGGTCTCAATCCCTTCGGGCAGGACGCCGGGTTCGGAAACGGTCAGGTAGAGATAACTGCCCGCGGCGTGTGCCGGGAGTTTGCGTTTCGACGTTTTTTCGTCAATCACGGTTATTTTATACTCGAACGCGCCCAGGCGTTTCACGCTCACGATGCCCGTGTCCTTCGGCGTCTGCACGGGCGTACGTATGCCGTCGCGCGGCGACAGGCCGAAAACCGCCCTGTCGGCTGTGCCGACCCGGGTGTTGAACCGGATACTTTCATTCAGGAACTGTCTCCACGCCTTTTCCAGCACGTTCTGCGCCCTGTTACGCGCCTCGCGGTTGCCCTTTGTTGCCGTATCGGGATGGGCCGCCAGCGCCTCCCCGGCAATGTAGTCATTGTAAAGGGAAGTTATTATGGCAAGCTTTTCGGGCGAAATCCCGTAAGCACACAAGTTCACCGACGCTTTCTGATAAGCGATTTTAATGTACTCCGTAAATCCCGTAATCGTTCTGGGAATAAAATTTCTGCTCATGTTCCTTTTCAATTAATCATTTATAAATCAATATATTTAGCTCTTAATTTTTCTTTTTGCCATTCATCTCCGAAATTTCCGGAGGATGCTCCGAAATTTCCGGAGGATGCTCCGAAGTTTCCGGAGGACGCTCCGAAATTTCCGGAGGATGCTCCGAAGTTTTCGGAGAATGTTCCGAAGTTTCCGGAGGATGCTCCGGAATTTCCGGAGGACGCTCCGAAGTTTCCGGAGGACGCTCCGGAATTTACGGAGGACGCTCCGGAGTTTCCGGAGGATGCTCCGGAATTTCCGGATGACGTTCCGGAGTTTCCGAAAAAAAAATCGAATTTCGTCGCAAAGATGATGCTTGTTTCTGGAATAAAAAAATATTTCGCAAAAAAAACGCGTTAATGATGAGAGACAAATGCGGAGATGACGCATCACTAATCGCTCGTCACTAATCATGCGAATCAGTAGCAGCGACCACGGGCTGAAAGCCCGGCATATCCCAGCCCAGTGGCAACGCCCCGGGTATGGAATGACGCACATGAAATAGTGATTAGTGATTAATGCGAATCAGCAGTAAAAAGGGTCGAAGGCGCTAACGGCTCGCACGGTGTTGCCGTATAGCCGCTCTCAGAGAGAGCGTATCTAGCTAGGCAGTATCCTCAGGATACTGTAACAGAAGCCGTCACACATCCCTCTGCCTGCATCGCAGGCAAACCCGGTCAGGCCGGTCAAAAAGACAGCC
>JAISEZ010000140.1 GCA_031263835.1 Tannerella sp. | reverse complement strand
ATTTGTCCGCTTTCATTTTTCTTGTCGTGCGTCATCCGTTCGTAGAGTGTCTCGTAGTCATCGCAGCCGAAAACGAATGGCGGGTAGTATTCCTTGATAAACCGGATGGTCTGACGCATCACATCCACGGGAAAACCGCAGCATTTGTGCGAAAGGTACAGCTCGCAGACCAGACCGGCGGCTACGGCGTGCCCGTGCGCGACAGGACGCTGGCGCTCGAACGACAGACTCTCGAATGCATGCCCGACAGTGTGTCCCAGGTTGAGCGCCTTCCGGATACCGTGTTCCTTCGGGTCTTCCGCGACGATGCGCTCCTTCACGGCCACCGACGCAGCCACTAGCCGGCTGAGTGCGTCGATGTCGAGCGGGTCGGCGCAGGGTTCAAAGGTGATGACGTCGCGCCAGTTCACGACCGAACTGAGCAGCCCGTGCTTGAGCATCTCGGCGTAGCCGGAGAGGAGGTTCTCGCGGTCGAGCGTACGCAGGAACGCGCAGTCCGTCAGGACGGCGTCGGGCAGGTGGAAGGCGCCGATTTCGTTTTTCAGGCCGCAGAAATTGATGCCGGTCTTGCCGCCCGCAGCTGCATCGACGGCCGCCATCAGCGTAGTCGGGAGGTTGAGCGTGCGAATGCCGCGCTTGAAGGTGGCTGCGGCAAAACCGCCCAGGTCGCTCACCATTCCTCCGCCCAGATTAATCAGCAGGGAATTGCGCGACGCTCCCCCGTGCACGAGAATCTCCCATATCCGCACCACCTGCGACAGTTCCTTGTGCATGTCGCCGGCTTCGATGGTAATCAGGTGCGCGTCTTGCAGCGCAGGGATTTCGCGTATGCGGGGATAGCATTTCTCCAGCGTATGAACGTCCGTAAGGACAAATACCCGGTCATGCCCCGAAGCCGATAGGAACGCCTGCAACTCGGTCGCCAGATTACGGACTATCGTTATGTGCTGCTTAATCACAGGAATCTGTTTTGGTGTACCGTAATTTTATTTCAGTCCGGCCTTCTCCAGCACGGTTTCGATGGCGGCGTTCAGCCCGTCCGAACGTTTGCCGCCGGCTACGGCGAAATGCGGTTGACCGCCGCCGCCGCCCTGTATGTGTCCGGCAGCGGCCTTCACCAGTTCGGAGGCGCTCAGTCCGCCGGCCACCAGTTCTTCACTCAGCATGACCATCAGCAGGCATTTCCCGCCGTCTTCGATGCCGGCTACGAAACAAATCTTCCCCGGAATCTCGCTCTTCACCTGAAAAGCCAGGTCTTTGAGTATATCCGTATTCCCCTCGCCGCGATAACGGATTACTTTTACGCCATTATGCTCCTCGGCCTTCTCCAGCAGTTTCGCCTTCAGCAGCGCCGTCTGTTTCTTCATGTAAACGGTCAACTGCTTTTTCAGTTCGGCGTTTTCCTCGATGGCCTTGCGGATGGTTTGCGCCAGATTGGGCACGTGATTCATCAGCGCGTACAGCTCGCGGAGGGTATCCTGCAGGCCGTACAGGTAATTCTCGGCGCCCCCGGCCGTAACAGCTTCGATACGCCGTACGCCGGCGGCAATCGAGCTTTCGTTCACGATGCAGAGCATACCGATTTGACCGGTCGAGGGGATATGCGTTCCGCCGCATAACTCTACGGAAGCGCCGAACTTGACTACCCGCACTTCGTCGCCGTATTTTTCGCCGAACAGGGCCATCGCACCCATCTCGCGGGCACGGGCAATCGGGATGCTGCGGTATTCGTCAATCGGCGTGTCGGCGCGGATACGTCCGTTGACCAGACGTTCGACCTGCCGCAGTTCTTCGTTCGTCACTTTCTGAAAGTGGGAGAAGTCGAAACGCAGGATGTCGGGCGAGACATACGACCCTTTCTGTTCGACGTGCGTACCGAGCACCTCGCGCAGGGCCTGGTGCAGCAGGTGAGTACCCGTGTGGTTGCACTCGCAGCGGATGCGCTTGCCAACGTCAATCTGCGCCGTGAACGGGGCCGTCACATCGTCCGGAAGACGCTCGGTCAGGTGCACCGGGAGGTTGTTTTCGCGCCGGGTGTCGAGGATATCAATTGCCCCGCTCTCCGACAGCAGCCGGCCGCAGTCACCTACCTGCCCGCCCATCTCGGCATAGAACGGCGTCCGGTTCAGCACAAGCTGATAGAGTTCCCTGTTTTTCTGCCTGATTTTACGGTAACGCAGAATCTCCGTGTCACACTCAAACACGTCGTAGCCGACAAACTGCGTCTCGCCGCTTTTCAGCGTCACCCAGTCGCCCGTCTCCACGGCGGCCGCATTCCGGGCGCGTTCCTTCTGTTTCCGCATCTCACGCTGAAACCCGTCCAAATCGACCTCCATGCCGTTCTCGCGCAGGATAAGTTCCGTCAGGTCCAGCGGGAAACCGTAGGTATCATACAGCGCAAATGCGTCCGCACCGCTGAGGATACGGTTTCCGGCGGCGCGCGCCTCTTCCGTTTTCCTGTCCAGCAGGCGGATACCCGTCTCCAGCGTGTGCAGGAACGAGTCTTCCTCTTCCTTCATCACCTTGCCGATGAGCGTCTGCTGCGCAATCAGTTCGGGATAGGCGTCGCCCATGGTCTCAATCAGCGTCGGCAGGAGCCTGTACATGAACGCCTCCCGGCGGTCGAGGAACGTGTAGCCGTAGCGCACGGCGCGGCGAAGGATGCGGCGAATCACGTAGCCGGCCCTGGCATTGGAGGGCAACTGGCCGTCGGTGATTGAGAAGGCGATGGTGCGGATATGGTCGGCGATGACGCGCATGGCGACATCCTTCCGGCTGTCCGCGCCGCAGGGGGTGCCGGTCATCCGCGCGATGGCCTGAATGAGGGGCTGGAAGACGTCGGTATCGTAGTTCGACGTTTTTCCCTGCAACGCCATGCACAGGCGCTCGAAACCCATGCCGGTGTCAATCACCTGCGCGGGCAGCGGTTCGAGCGAGCCGTCGGCCTTGCGGTTGTACTGCATGAAAACGAGGTTCCAGATTTCAATCACCTGCGGATGGTCCCGGTTTACCAGCGAGGCGCCCGGCGTCGCGGCACGTTCGGCGTCGGGACGGAGGTCGATGTGGATTTCCGAACATGGCCCGCACGGCCCCGTGTCGCCCATTTCCCAGAAATTGTCATGGCGGTTGCCGTTCAGGATTTGGCCGGAGGGCAGATAGCGCGCCCAGTAGCCGGCGGCTTCTTCGTCGCGCGCCAGATTTTCGGCCGGACTGCCCTCAAAGACCGTGGCGTAGAGCCGGGCGGGAGCGAGATGCAGCGTATCCACCAGATATTCCCAGGCCCACTGAATGGCTTCCTGCTTGAAATAGTCGCCGAACGACCAGTTGCCGAGCATTTCGAACATCGTGTGATGATACGTGTCGTGCCCGACTTCCTCGAGGTCGTTGTGCTTGCCGCTCACGCGCAGGCATTTCTGCGAGTCCGCCACGCGCGGATGACTGACGGGTACATTTCCCAGAATAATGTCCTTGAACTGGTTCATGCCTGCATTGGTGAACATGAGCGTGGGGTCGCCCTTCACCACCATCGGGGCCGAAGGCACAATGCGGTGCCCCTTCGAAGCGAAAAACGTTTTGAACGATTCGCGAATTTCCTTTGCTGATAACATAATATATAATGTACGTATTGACTCCCTGTTAAAAACGTGAAAAAGATTTTGCAAAAGTACGGCAAATAATTATATTTGCAATCGACTTTTGATAGAATTACGCAAATGGGATTATTTAAAACGCGGAAAGTATATTACTTATACAACCCGAATACGCTTGCGTACGAGCGTGTATATCCTTCGGCGAAAGACCGTTTTTTCGCCGTTTTGAAGCATTTGAGTTCAGGCGTCCTTATCGGAGCGGCTGTTTTTTTCATCTGCATGTATTATTTCCGTTCGCCGGTGGAGATACTGATGGAAAAGGAAAATAACCTGTTGCAGACGCAGTATGACATTCTTTCGCGCCGGCTCGACGAAGCCCTGAGCGTTCTGGAAGACATCCAGCAGCGCGACGAAAACCTGTACCGCGTCATCTTTCAGGCGCGCAGCATTCCCGAGTCCGTGCGGAAATCGGGCTTTGGAGGCGCCAACCGGTACGCTCACCTGATGAATCTCTCCAATTCGGAACTGGTGATAGAGACGGCCAAAAAGACGGACATGCTGTCGAAGCAGCTGTATATCCAGTCCAATTCCCTGGAAGAGCTTTTCTCCATGGGCAAGGACCTGGACAGGCGCAGCCAGTGCGTGCCGGCCATCCAGCCCGTCTCCAACAAGCATCTGAAACACATGGCCTCCGGCTACGGCATGCGCATCGACCCGATTTACCACACGCTGCGCTTTCATTCGGGGATGGATTTTTCGGCGCCTGTCGGGACGGACATTTACGCTACGGGCAACGGGACGGTGATTTACGCGGGCTGGAAACAGGCCTACGGGAACTGCACCGTCATCGACCACGGTTTTGATTTCAAGACGCTGTATGCCCACCAGTCGAAAATTCTGGTGCAGGTGGGACAGAAGGTGACGCGCGGCGAAGTAATCGGCAAAGTGGGCAACACGGGCAAGTCAACGGGGTCGCATCTGCATTACGAAGTCTTGCTGCGCAACCGTCCGGACAATCCGGCCAAATATTATTACATGGATTTGGGGCCTGAAGAATACGACCGTATGATTCAACTGGCCGAAAACCACGGACAGGTCATGGATTAGGAATTCAATGATTCAATGATTCAAAGATTCAAGGGCTGTGACGGAGATTTCCCCGAATCATCGAATCATTGAATGATTGAATGATTGAATCTTTGAATCATTGAACCTTTGAAGATGGAAAAGAAACAGTATTATTCAATCAGGGAGGCGGCGCAGCGTTACGGTGTGAACGAATCCACCCTGCGCTACTGGGAAAAGGAGTTTCACGAACTCGCGCCCCGGAGAAACAAAAAAGGTACGCGCTTTTACTCGGAGAAAGACCTTCAACTGGTCGAATGGATACATCACCTGCTGAAGGAGAAAGGCATGACGCTGGAAGGCGTCAGGAACGAGCTGGCGAATAAAAACGCGGTCGCTGACCGGGCAGAGATGCTGAGCCGCCTGAAACAGGTGCGGGCCGAACTTGTCTCCATCGCCGAAGCATTCAACCGGCACACGAATTAGTGATTAGTGATTAGTGATTAGTGATGAGCGGTTGACAGGGTGTCTTCCTGCCGCAGGAAACGCTCTTCCGCAGGGAAAGCCTTTTTCCCGATAGGGAAAAACTTTTTCCCCATCGGGAGAGACCTTTTCCCTATCGGGACAGACTCTCTCCCCATCGGGAAAAACTTTTTCCCCATCGGGAGAGACTTTTTCCCCATCGGGACAGACCTTTTCCCCATCGGGACAGACTCTCTCCCCATCGGAACAGACCTTTTCCCCATCGGGACAGACTCTCTCCCCGTCGGGACAGACCTTTTCCCCATCGGGACAGACCTTCTCCCGATCGGGAAAAACTTTTCCCCCGTCGGGGAAGGCCCTGTTCGCAGGGAGAGAAAACCTCTTTTCGCGGGGAAAAAAACCGCACGCACGTTAATTCATAACTGATGTTACACAGCGCTTTTTGTGCACTGCAGGTTGACGCCGGAAGGCGTCGGATTTGGATAACCCCGTGCAGGCCGCAGGCGCAGCCCGGGGTAGAGACGCGATGCTTCGCGTCTTGAAAACGGGGATCGCTGACAGGAATTTATCTGCGTCATTCTGCGTGCGCTCATGACGGCTCTTCCGAAACGGGAGCGTATCCCCATATTATCACCGGATTCAGAACATACCAGCCGCGTTCGGCGCGTACAAAGGCTTTTTTGCAGTAGGGCGAATCCTTTTTTTCCTCGTGCAGCGCCATGACGCCGTTGATATACGTCCGTTTCTTGCGGTAGGGAGGCAGTATCTCGTCGGGCATCAGGGCGGCGAAGCGTTCGAGTTCTTCCATACAGAATGCGCCGATGTTGGTCTGGAGCACGATGTCGTCGTCGTTGCGGCTGTACTGTCGCGGCTGGCTGTCGGCCGTGTTGCGCATCAGCAGGAGGAGGAAAAACAGCATGCTGTGGGAATCGACGTGGAAAAGACGGTTCTCGCATTCATACGTCAGCGTCTGCGGGCGTACCCGGCTCCAGTATTGAATGAATGTTTTTTCATCGGCCAGCTGTGCCTGTCTGTGCCGCTGATATTTCAGGTAGCCGGCCAGCAGATAGTCCGCCGCCGTACGGCCGCTTTTTTCGAGGTGTAGAGTCGAAGCGCCCTGTTTCAGCAGGTCGGC
>JAISEZ010000113.1 GCA_031263835.1 Tannerella sp. | reverse complement strand
GCCGCAGGCGCAGCTCGGGGGACAGGCCGCACCCGACAGCCGGAACTGCACTACGCTTGCACGGGGTTATCCATGTAAGACGCCATCCGGCGTCTGCCCGTTTAACTGCCGATTCGCATGATTTATGGAAGTCCATAAATGATTTGGGGAAGTCCGAAAATGATTTAGGGAAGTCTATAAATGATTTGGGGAGCGTATAGAGACGTGAGGCATCGCGTCTCTACTGCGCGCGTCAGACTGCACTTAAAACAGGATAAATGAATGCGCGCATTCCCGGTTCCGGAAATGCGCGCATGAATGGACTGACTTGCCGCCTTGACAAAATCAATACTTATAAAACGAGACGTCAGGTTTGTCCATCCAGAAGATGGGCGAGGTGAAATTATCCTGCTCAATGACTTTCGAGTATTGTTCGAAATTGTTGGCCGATTCGGATTGCGGATACGGAATCCGGTTGATCACCGTGTGAATGACGGTTGAAGCATTAAACACAATGGGATTGAGCTTCGGATGACGGGTGCGTCGAAGTTCCGTAAACAGTTCCTGCGGGTTGTGAACATTGAGATGCACATACTTTTGCTGCATGATGATCTCCATTTTGGCTTCCAGATCGGCGGCCTGAAGATAATCGTTCCTGACAACATCCGCAAAAGCGGCAATCATGGCGGCATCCGGTTTCGCGGGTTGCAGAAACTGTTTCACTTCCGGACTCGGATCTGCACCGGTTCCTACCCACTGGTTGTAAGCATTGTGACGATACCAGTAATCCGTCGAACGGATGATGGCATTGTGTATATGCTGTTCGGCCGTGGCACCGGTATTGCCCAGGTTTTTGAGTGCGATTTCCGCTTTCAGCAGTTCTACTTCGCCTGTCGTGAACACGGGTTGCGGATCATGATTCCAGGGATACGTGGCTATGTTCCAGCACATGTACCAGTTGGTTGTGATGTAGCGTTCCGGGTCGACATAGGAATTGTAGTCCGTAATGTAGCCGTACTCTCCATTGGCTCCGCCTCCGCCGTCGTAGAGCGTCGTTGCCGATTCGCAGTCCATGTTGACGGGACGGAATACATACAGGCCGGTTGCAATGTCCGATCCCCTGGCTCCGGTAAACAGCACCGGCATACGGGGATCGTCGACCCCGGGCGTGTATTCGTCCTTGCCGTCGCGCGACATGATGTCGGTGAGCAGGGGCGGAATGAATCCGGCGTAATCACGTTCCCTCATTCCCCGGCGATACGTACCGCCATCGCCGGCGCTCCGGTTGGAGCGGAACCATTCCTGCGGCTCGATCTCAAGGTCTTCGGTCGGCAGGTTGCCGCGTGACAGCACTTCGCTAATGATCGTCCGGGCCTCGTCCGGCAGCACGCCCGAAATGCGCACGGCCAGCCGCAGACGCATGGCGTCGGCGTAGGACAGCCATTTCCGGACATCTCCACGGAAGATCACATCCTGCGTGGCAAACTTCTTTTTTCCGTCGTCCGACATCCCTTCGTAGGCCGGGAGCAGTTCGTCCGACCGTTTCCTGACAATATCCAGCGCACTTAGATAGATTTCCTTCGGATCGTCGTATTCGGCAAAGAAAACGCCTTCGATACCTTTGACGGCGTTGAAATACGGAATGCTGTTGTAGATGTCTACCGACCAGGTGACTCTGGTGTTAAAAAGCAACTCCGCAAGCGAGATGTAGATCGTCAGGTCTTTCTGTTCCTCTTCGGAGAGTTTGGCCAGTTCAATGCTCATCAGGGGCATTTCCTTGAAGTTGTTGTAGATGACGTTGAAAACCGTGTTTTGCAGGCCGTCCGGATCGTAACTGTTTTTCGGGTCGACCAGATCGGCTATCCAGGCATATCGCGTTCCGTAATACCGGGCGTACAGCTCGCAATACCAGAGATATCCTCCCGCGTCGGCCTGATGCCACCAGTCGCTGTAGTCATTCACAAATCCGGTGCGCCCGTTGCTGACCAGCGTCGTGAACATGCCGCTGACGACTTCAGTTGTGGGCGCGTAGACGCCAGGGTCTTTGAAGTTCTCTTCCAGTTCGGATTGACAGCCGGTCATGCCTGCTGTCGCTATTGCTATCAGTATATAATAAATCTTTTTCATAATCTTCCTCTTTAATCATTATCAACTCTATTCATGCGTTTAAAGTCCTATCCCGATGTTCAACCCGAAGGTTTGCTGAGTCGGATTCGGCGAAAATTCGATGTAGGAATTGGTAGCCATGGCCGATTCCGGATCCAGATTGGGCAGCGTCTTGTACAGGTACCACAGGTTACGGGCAAACAGGGTGAAGCGAAGATTCTGTACAGACAGTTTCCGGGCTATCTTGCGCGGAGCGGTATAGGTTAACCCGATTTCACGCACCTTGATGTAGTCGTTTTTAAACTTGCTGTCCACCGCATTCATTGTTTCATTCGTCCAGCGGGCGTAACTGCTGTAATATTCGGGCGCGGATACGATTTGCGTATTCGGGGCATACGTTGCATTCCCGTTTTCCACCCGCTCCACTACGCCCGGAAGAATCAGACCGTCATGATAGACGCGCTGGTCTCTCGACTCGGCCGGCGCAGACTGGTCATGCTTCCAGGCCACCTTTTCATTGCCGGCGTTGACGTAGTATGCCAGACCGCCATGCGCTTCGTCGCGGTATTGCATGGATTCCATGCTGATACCGTTATACAGCATCCAGTAGTTTGTCCACGAGAACAGGGTGGAGCCGAACTTGTAGTCGAACACAAGGTTGAGCGAAAAGTCCCTGTAAGTAAAATCCGTGGTGAAACCTCCCAGAAAATCGGGAAAGACATTGCCCATCTTCGAAAGATTCTTGTCGTCCAGGGAATAGGCTGCGCCGGAAACAATCCGCTGTCCGTCGGGCGCCAGCCGTACGGCGTGTCCCCAGATGTCGCCGACCTGCTGTCCTTCACGGGCCTGTACGTATGTCTGTCCGCCTATGTCGAAGACATTCTTCTGCGTGATGCCGGGATACAGTTTCCTGATTTTGGAATACTGGTTGGCCGTGTTGAAAATGACGTTCCAGCGGAAATCTTTCGTCAGCAGGGGCGTTCCTTTCAATTGCAGTTCATATCCCCAGTTATGCACGTTTCCGGCATTAATCTTGATTTCCGTAGCGCCGGTCACCTGCGAAAGGGGAATGGCCATAATCTGGTCGTAAATATTGTTCGTATAGAACGATGCGTCCAGAGCCAAACGGGCTTCGGGGAAAAAGATCATGTCGAAACCGACTTCAAATTCCCGTTTCCGTTCAGGCTTCAGCGCTCCCGCAAACAGGCTGTTCTGCGCATCTACCTTGTACGCATCCGTCCCGTTCAGCTTGCTTGAGTTGTAGCTCTGGAAAGCATAATGCGCCGTTGGAGCTTCGCGCCCGACATCGGCAAATGACATGCGGACTTTGGCGAATTGCATTTCCGGTATGCTGACGTATTTCGACATGACCCACGTCAGGGCGACGCCCGGATAAAAATAGGAATTGTTTTCAACGGGCAGCGTAGACGACCAGTCGTTACGTCCGTTCAACTCCAGATAGATGCCGTCGTCCCACGACAAAGTCGCCACGCCCAGCATGGAATACATGCTTGTGGTGTAGAAAGTGTTACTCAGCACCGCGTCCCGCCCGCCGGCCGACGGCCAGTTCGAAGGATCCTGGTTCTTGATATGAAACCAGTCCGGATACAGCAGGTTGCCTTCCGTCGCGGTTCGGATGGTGTTTTCCTTCAGCGACCTGTACAACGGCCCTCCGTAGACGTGAACGCCGAGACGGTCGTCGGCGAACTGCTTCTCGAAGTTCAAAAACGCTCGGTATTCCTGAACATTGGTGTTTCTTCTTTCAAAGGCATACTTTCCACCGTTGATCTGGGGATACACCTGCGTGACGCCCAGTCTGGTCGTGTAGTCAATGTCGGTGTAGTCGAATCCGGCATAGCCAATGAAATAGACTTCATTCGTGAAGTGAATGGTGGGTTTGACCGAGGCTACCATGTGAAACTTGTCATCCGTTTCGCGGTTCCGGTCTCTGTCCCAGAATCCGCCCAGATATTCTTTCAGGTAATAGTATCCGGTCGGCCAGCTTCGGGCTTCCAGGTTGGTTTTGTAGCCGAAGTTTTTGTCTTCCGGATCCGTGATTTTGTAATAATCCTTGAACTCGGCATAGGGAACGTCGCGCTGGAACCCCTGTACCATGTTGTTGGTCTGTCCCATACGGTTTACCGTATTGATGAAGTAAATATTGGAATTTACGTCTACGCTGACCCGTTTGGAAGGTTTCAGGGTCGATGCAAAACTGATGGAGTTTTTCTTCTGACTGAAATTATCCTGGATGCCCTGATAATCATAGTAGGTGTATCCCAGACGGGCATTTCCGAAACCGCCGTTGCCGGCAATGGCGAACGTGGCCTGATTGGAAAAGCCGGTTCTGAAATTGGACATGAATGCGTCGCTGCCGCCGTTTGCAATTCCTGTTCCTTCCGCCAGGTAAGGCCTTATCCTGTCGTCGTACCAGTAAATATCTTCCCCGTCGAAAGCCGGCCCGAAATTCCGTTGAGAGGTGATGGCTTTCCCGTATGTCCGGCCTGCGACCTCAGCGGTTTCCCGGGTTTCGTAGGGGGAAGTGCCCGGCCCGTAAGTATTCTGGAACTGCATGTACGTTTTCGGCTGCTCGATCGTGGTTTGATAACTGAAATCAATGCCCAGCCCTTTCTTGTCCTTTCCGCTTTTGGTGGTGATCAGAACGACGCCGTTTGCGCCCTGGCTGCCGTACAGTACGGAAGCTTTGGCGCCCTTCAGGATATCCATTGATTCGATGTCTTCGGGATTGAGGTCGTTGATTCCGGAACCGTAGTCATAGGCTTTATTGTTCACCCCGAAGCCCGATTCCTCGTCAAAGATGGGCGTACCGTCGACCACAAACAGCGGACGTGTCTTGGCCGAACTTTCCAGACCGGCTGCCGCCCGAATCTTGAAGTCAATACCTCCCGTAGGCCCCGAAGCGCCCTGGCGAAGCGTGACCCCGGACACCTTTCCATATAGCGACTGTACCGGGTTCATCGCCACTCCGCTTACGGTCAAATCTTTGGCCGAAACGCTGCTGATGGAATAACCCAGCGTTTTCAGTTCGCGTTTCTGCCCGAAAGCGGTCACGACGACTTCTTCCACCATTTGGGAGTCTTCGGTCAGCAGGATTTCCAGATTCGTCTGACTGCCCACGGCTATTTCCTGCGTATTGTATCCGATGAAGGAGATGACCAGCGTTGCGCCGGGCAATACGTTCAACGAAAACCGGCCGTTCGCGTCGGTAATCGTACCGTTGGCCGTTCCTTTTTCTACGATATTGGCGCCGGCAACCTCGCCGCCGGCATCGGTTACCGTGCCGGTGACGGTCTTTCTGTTCTGCTGCTGCATCAGGAGGTCTTCCGGCATGGCGGCAGGCAGTTGCTGCTGTTGCCGGCGTTCCAGGTAGACGACGATTTGTTTGTCCAGAATCCGGTAGGACAGCTGCGTTTCCGAAAACACCTTGTCAAGGATTTGCCCTACTGCCGCCTCTTCGGCATGCACGTTGACCTTTCTCTCCGTTTCTTTGTCGATATTATCTATCCATACAAAAACGTAATCGCTGTTCCTTTCGATTTCGCTGATTACTTCCCTGATGGACATATCCGTGAAATGGAAAGAGAGTTTCGCTTCCTGCGAATGGGCATTACCGGCCAGCGCCGCGCTTATCCCGATACACATCATCCATACCGACATTTTCATTTTTCTAATTGTATGTTTTATCCCGGCCGTGTTTAAAAAAGATACTTCATGTTTCATATAATCACTGATTTAATTCATTAATAACCTGTTGATTTATTCTCAGTGACAAAATAATCCTTACCTTTGCGTTTTCCAGACTTTTAATTGCTTACGGAAGTGATTAACTGTCACCGGAGCGGGCGGTATTAACGGTACCGTCCGTTTTTTTTCGATGCCTGTCTCTGCTGTTTTTCTCCTATTCCATAGGCCATTCATTTTAAAGGGTTCATATCTATGTAAATCTGCCTGTCTTCCCGCGTATACCTGGTGGACGAGAGCAGCGAAATCGTTTTCATCACGTTATCCAGATTGTCCGAGAGGTATATTTTTCCCGTGCACGTCACGGCTTGAAGGTCGACGTGATCGTGAATGTCAAAGGACAGGTTGTAATAGCGCTCCATCAGTTTCAGCACGTCGGCGATCGGCGTCTGCTTCAATACGAGGTAGCCGTCTTTCCAGCTCGTGTATTTGGCGACGTCCACGGTTTCCCGGCTTACCTGCTTCTCACAGTATGTGAGCCTTTCGTTCGGCTGGAGTGTCGCTTCTTCCCGGTCGCTCACTGCCACCCCGACCTGTCCCTCCACCAGAACAACGGACTGGACAGGCTGGTCGCGATAGGCCGTCACGTTGAATTTTGTCCCGTACACCTTTATCTGAAAATCAGCCGTGCGAATCAGAAAAGGACGTTTCCGGTCTTCGGCTACTTCCACATAGATTTCACCCGTCAGATGTACGGTTCGCGTATTTTCCGTAAAGGTTGCCGGAAATTCCAGCGTCGAGCCGGAATTGATCCAGACCTTCGTTCCGTCGGAAAGTTCCAGTTGCGAACGTTTTCCGTAGGGAACCACCATTTTATTCATCGCCGCCGTTTTCGTAGCTATCTGCGTTGTTTTACCCCCCTCCGCCTCCTGCACGACCGCCAGGCCGTGTTCGTCCATTTGCACGCGAATGTCTTTCGTGAAGGACGTCGTCTCGGCGCCTGTAATCAGGTATATGTCTTCGTCTTCCAGGTTTTCGCCTACAATGATGTCGCAGGACGGAAGAGCGGGCGATTCCGGACGGGACTGAAGGAAATAGACCGAAAAACCGGCAGCCACTGCGATACAGGCGGCGACTGCGGCTGCCGTTTGAATCAGCCGGCGAAACCGTTTTCTCCCGTTCGCCCGTGCAACGGAGTCCTGAATCCGTTGCCGCAGACGCTGAAACTCGATGTCCGACAACTGCTCCCTATTTAGCCGTATTTTCGAAAATTCGCGGACGGCTCTTTCGAACGGCTCTTTCATGGCCGGATGCTCGCGGAGGCAGGTTTCCCAGTATGCACCGAGTTCGCTGTCGTCCGTAAGTCGCCACCGGATGAAGTCGTCATCCTGCAAGATGTCCTTATAATTTGGGTTGCTCGTCATTGCTCCTCTTTTTACATAATAGACAGGTGACGTCCGTTTTTATTCCCTGTTTTTACGGAAAAAATAAAGCGGCGGGGAAAAAAAGAGTTCATTCTTTTTTTGAGGCGCTGTTATACTGCGCTAAGTATCATGGAGTGCGGTACATTTCCTTAGTTCCCGACTGTTCGGAATTCAGTTTGAATTCCGTCTGTCCGGCTCCCGGCTGTTCGGAATTCAGTTTGAATTCCGTCCGTCCGGCTCCCGGCTGTTCGGATTTTTTTTAATATTCCGTTCGGAAATGGAGCGCCATTCAAAATGTCGCATCACGCCGTAGGCATAGCCTGTGAATCCCGGTGGGCGGGAAAATGTATTCCCATCACTCCGGAGGAGTTACCCACCTGCCGGAATGCTCAGTGAGGGTAACACCTGACGGCGTTTGGAGAGAGGAGGCCCGAAAGAGGCTATTTCAGTTCTTCCATACATTTTTCTATATAAATATCTCTAAGCCATTCCAGAAACCTGATTCTCCGGATATTTCCCTCCCCGGTTTGCGGCCACCAGGGACAG
>JAISEZ010000106.1 GCA_031263835.1 Tannerella sp. | reverse complement strand
GCGATATCGACCGGTGGGCAAAAGATAAACTCCCTGAAAATCTCACGGTTAAACGGAGGAAAAAATTGAATGCGGCGTGAAGGGATGAGGGTGGTTTGAACACCCTACCCTTCAGGGCTTGGTGACGGGTGGCGCCTTTTCCCCACAGGACAACGCCCTGTGCTATTGATTTCGCTCTTTCAGAGCTATCTTAAGTTGACGACATTGACCCGGAGGCCACAGAGAAAGAACTTCGTTCCACCGCTGCGCTCTCCCCTCCCTTGTGGAGAGGTCTCCGTGGTGATAATTTATTTTCAATGTTCATGCACAAAACCATGCCGCACGAAGTATAGTAATACGAATCGGCAGTAGCGACAAACCGTTAATCACTAACCTCTAATCACTGTATTTTAAATCGTTTGGCCAGTTCGTCGTCTGTGAGGAGGGACATAATCGGTTTTCCGTCGGGAGTCAGGCGGTTCGCTTCCGAGGAGAACAGCGCACCGACCATCGATTCCATTTCTTCGAGCGTTAGCGTTTTGCCCGGATGGATGGCGGCGGCTTTGGCCAGGGAGAGAGCCAGCGTTTCCGTGGCACGTTCGCCCACGGCGCCGCCGGCTTCCATCGCGTTGTTGAGCAGTTCCCTGAGCAGGGTGGACGGGTTGCGTTCCTGCACGCCGGCCGGCATGCCGTTAATCGAATAACTGTTGTTGCCCAGCGGACTCAGGTCGAAGCCAAATCCCTGCAGTTCGTCCGTCAGTGCGGGAAGTATCGCCGCTTCCGACGCCGTACACTCGATGATTTCGGGAAACAGCAGCTGCTGCGAAACGCTTTTGTGCCGGCGTACGTTCGAAAGATACCGGTCGTAGAGAATGCGGATGTGCGCCCGGCGCTGGTCAATCAGCACCAGCCCCGACTTCAGCAGGGTGATGATGTAGCGGCACTTGTACTGAAAACACGGACGGGTCGTTTCCGGAAACAGTGTCCCGCCACCTTCCGACGGGAGCGGCGTCTCCGGAAAGGACGCAGTCGAACTGTCCGGCGGCAGGGTGCGGTCCTGTTCAAATCCCCTGTACAGCTTTTCCCAGTCGCTTCCGTTATAGGTCGGTCGGGCGGGGGTGTGGTGAAAGGGGTTGTAGGAAGGGTCTGTACGGACGCTGGGCGGCGCCTGCTCCCTTCCCGGCCGGTACACGGGTATTTCGATGGCGCCCTCCGTGTCGAAGTCAATGCTCGGCACGGCGTTGGCCTTGCCCAGGGCTTCGCGGACAGCCGCCGCAAGTATCTGCCATATCGGGCCTTCGTTTTCGAACTTGATTTCCGTTTTGGTCGGATGGATGTTCACGTCGATGGTCGAAGGCTCCGGCGTCAGGTAGATGAAATAGTCCGGCTTTTCGTCCGCCGGAACCAGCGACTCGTAGGCGCGCATGATGGCCGAGTGAAAATAGGGATGCTTCATGAAGCGTCCGTTCACGAAGAAATAGTTCAGCGCGCCCTTTCGCTTGACGGCGCTGACCTGACCGATGAATCCTTCGATGCGGGCGATGGAATTGGGTGCGTCGAGCGTGAGGAGCGTCTGGTTGAGCTTTTTCCCGAACACGTTGACGATACGCTGGCGCAGCCCCGAAACGGGCAGCCGGAAGGTTTCCGTATCGTTGTGATAGAGCGAAAAGTCAATCTGCGGACAGACCAGCGCCACCCGCTCAAATTCGGTCAGGATATGCCGGAATTCCGTTTCGTTGGGCTTGAGAAACTTCCGGCGCGCCGGCACGTTATAAAACAGGTTCTTGACGGAGAAAACGCTTCCTTCGCGGCAGGCGTCCGGTTCTATGGCGTCGAGCGTCGAGCCGGAAATCGACAGCTTTGTTCCCACGTCCGTTCCCTTGAGGCGCGTGCGCAGCTCCACCTGCGCCACGGCTGCAATCGAAGCCAGCGCCTCGCCGCGGAAACCCATGGTGCGCAGGGAGAAAATATCCTGTACGTCCGCGATTTTGGAAGTGGCGTGCCGTTCGAAAGCCATCCGCGCGTCCGTTTCCGACATGCCTTTCCCGTCGTCGATTACCTGTACCAGCGTGCGTCCGGCGTCCTTGATGTTCACGGTTATGTGCGCAGCGCCGGCGTCCACCGCGTTTTCCATCAGTTCCTTCACCACCGAGGCCGGACGCTGAATCACCTCCCCCGCCGCAATCTGGTTGGCGATATGGTCGGGGAGCAAATGAATAATATCTCCCATCACTTCAGAAACAAATACCAGAACAGCACGCCCGCTACCGCCAGAATGAGCAGCAGCCGCATGTTCCTGTAAAGCCTGTTCTGCACATCCCCGCCGTTGGACTTGCTTTTTTTCAGATGCCTTGTCCCTTCGACAAAAGTGCCCCTGATGGCGGGTTTATAGTCTTCCGGACGGTCCGGGATGACGCCCATTTCACGCTTCACCTTGCAGATGCGTTCCTCCAGCGCTTCCCGGCGCGGGTCCCAGTAAATCGGCTTGTGCGTAAACTGACGCGGCTTGCGCACGTTATAAAAGGAAAATAATGCCATGACTCCAGTTTGTTTTTTGATTCAACCGCGAAGTTATTCAAAAATTCAGTGATATGAAAATCAGTGTACGAATTATGAATTATGGATTATGAATTATACGGGTATGATTTTGTGTATGGACATGGAATATAAATTATCAACACGGAGACACGGAGGACACAGAGATTCGCTGTTCTGCGGAACGAAGTTCCTCCTCTGTGGCCTTGGGCAAACTCTTTCCCTGCACGGGAGACACGGAGAAAATACGGCGTTCCGCCGTGCCTTTCTCCGTGTCCTCCGTGTCTCCGTGTTGATAATTTATATTCCATAATTCATACCCGTATAATTCATAATTCATAATTTATAATTCGTATAGCTACTGATTCACATAAATATAGTTGACGGAGCCGTCCGCCGGACAGTTCACCGCGTTATCCAGTACATACGCCCCGTCGCCGGAAAGTTTCAGCGTGTAGCCCACAATGCGGCAGTTGGACAGGTTCACCCTGCGCTGGGCGTCGATGCTTCCCGTCTCGATTGAAAACGTCTGCACCGTTTCCCTGCCCGGTTCCATCCGGCCCAGCGTCACGCCTGTCCGCGGTTCGGCGCCGGGAATCACGTAGGTTGCCACGTTGTTGTGGATGTAGGTTCCATCCAGGATGTAGCTTCCATCCGGTTCGCGGCCGGGGAGATACTGCGTGCGCCGGATGCTGTCCTCGACAATAAACGCATAGAAACGGTACTCGCCGGCGCGGGTGGTCCGGACTTTCACCCTGAAGTCAATCGACGTGCCGTTCACCTGCGATTCGACGGCAATGCCCGTTTCGGCCGGCCCGGCGCCCGAACTTTTCAGCGCGTTCATCAGCAGCCCGGACGTCCCCGACACGTACAGACCCACCACCTCGCGCAGGTCAACGAGCGCGGAGGGAAAGTAAGCCTCCGGACTCAGTCCGTTGGACGTTTCGGCAATCGCGCCCGCCAGCGAACTGTGGCATTGTGTCCCGTAGAGGTGGAGGCAGATAACGTGCACCGTCCGGCCGGAAGCCTGTCCCTGCGCCTGCGCGTCATTGACGGCGCCGGTCATCAGCGGGCAGTTCGGGCAGACGGTGCCGGAGAACTGCATGAGGAGCTGCTGGCGAAAAAAGGGACGCGCCACGTAGGTCGCTTCTACGGGAACGACGGCCGTGGTGTCTCCGTCATAAACCGCATAAAACCGGTGCGTGCCCGGCGCGTCGGTGGCGAACGCCGTTCCTTCGAGCGGCTCGTCGGCCTCTTCCCCTTTCCGGAAGATACCTGCGAAGGGCGTTACATCCTCTCCGTCAGCCGTCACCGAAAACGTGACCTCTTCCTTTTCGTCGGCCCTGAAGGTCAGCCGGTCGGGGTTGAGCGTGAGTATGACGGGGAGCGCCTCGACGCTGATTTCGCCGGATTTGCCGCCGTCGTATGTGGCGTAAAACGTACAGGTTTTCGCCGTTCTGGTGGAGAATACGGTCGATTCGAGGACGGTTTCCGGCTCTCCGGCAAGGACAATGACGGCTTCGGCCGTCACGTCCTCGTCGTCCGCCAGTACGGTAAAGGCGACGGCGTCCCTGCCGTTGGCCCTGATTTCGGCGCGGTCGGCCGTAATCGAAAGCGCCACCGCCACGGCTTCGATGACGAGTTCGTTCGACGTGTGTCCGTCGCAGGTCGCGTAAAACGTATAGCGATTCGCCGTTCTGGTGGAAAACGCGCCCGATTCGAGGACGGTTTCCGGCTCTCCGGCAAGGATAACCGTTGCTTCGGCCGTCACGTCCTCGCCGTCCGCGAGGACGGTGAAGACGGCGGCGTCCCTGCCGTTTGCCCTGATGACGGCGCGGTCGGCCGTGATTGAGAGAACGACTTCCGTCGCTTCCACCGTGATTTCGTTGGACTGCTGTCCGTCATAGGACGCATAGAATGTGTACACGTCCGGGACGCGGGTCGAGAAGCCGCCGGCGCCGACGCCCTCCGGCACGCTTTTCCGGCTGATGACGGCTGAAGACGTCACGTCCTCGCCGTTGGCCGTCACCGTAAAGACGGCCTTATCCGTACCGTTGGCCCTGATGACGGTTTTGTCGACCGCAATTTTAACCTCTACCGGAGGTTGCGGGGTGTCGAAAAGGGAGCACCCCAGCATCATTTGCAGGATGATTCCCGTTCCTGCAAGATACTGACTGATTTTCTGCAGCTGCTTTATTTTCATCTGTTCTTTCTTTAGTTGTCAATATAAATGATGAATGCAAATCAGTAGTTAGTAGTTAGTAGCCAGTAGTTAGTAGGGGCGAACCTGTGTGTTCGCCCGCACAGGCGGACAGCCGGCGGGAAAGTCGCACATTTCCATACCGGGATACGGTATCAGGCGCTGCATCTGCCGGGACCATTTGATTTTGTATATGAACTGATGTATCCATTCTACTGACTGCTGACTGCTATCTACTGATTCGCTTTGTGCAGGACGGTTTCCGTATGCTCTTCGGGAGCTTCCGGAGCGCATGTTTCTTCGCCGGAACTCATGATTTTTTGTCAAAACGCATGTTTTTTCGCCGAAAACTCATATCCGTTCGTCAAAACTCATATCCGTTGGCCAAAACTCATATCCGTTCGTCAAAACTCATATCCGCTGGCCAAAACTCATATCCGTTCGTCAAAACTCATATCCGTTGGCCAAAACTCATATCCGTTCGCGGGAAATTTTAACCGTTTGCCGGATATTAGGACCGTTCACGGGAAATTATGCCCGTTCGCCGGATGCCATCCTGCTTCCAAAAATTCAAAGACCTTTCTCATTCGTCACTGTAACCGCTCCCTTTCGTCTTTCCGGCGAAAGGAAGGTGGATTACGACCGGCAAAGATAGGGGAAAAAGACTTCCCGGCCGGTATAAAACCGGATATTTCATTTCCCGGTTAGGATTAAATAACTATGCTTTTTGCCCGCACTACAAATAAATGTTGTACTTATGCAGCCGAAAAAGAAACAATGGTTAGTGGTTAACGGTTAACGGTTAATGGTTAGTAGAAATGAAACATAAAGTAAAGACAGGTATCCGGATACTTATTGCCGGATGTGTAACGGGCGGGATGGTCATGTGCCACTCCGCGAACCGCCGGACGGAGACGGCCGAACCGCCGGCGAAAGTGCGTACGTTTACGATGCCGGAGATTCCCGTAAGTATTACGGCCGTTTCCGACCGGGCAGATTATCTGGCGACACATTACTGGGGACTTTTTGATTTTGCGGATACGGTTTACGTGCATCTGCCGGAAGTCACCGAGCAGGCGTTCGTTGACTACCTGAATATCCTGCCCTACACTTCCGGCCCGGCGGTGAGGGAAGCGTCCATCCGTCAGACGCTCGCCAAAGCCGAACAGGAGGAAAGCGGACGGATGTACGGCTTTTTTCTGGAGATGTTTGCCAAATATCTTTATGACCCCAATTCGCTCTTTCGCGACGACGAGCTGTACATTCCCGCAGTGCAGTACCTGCTTGCGGACAGGCGTTCGGACGAAACGGAGAAGATGCGCATGAAATATACGCTGGAGGGTATGCTGAAGAATCGCACGGGAACCGTTGCCGCCGACTTCGCCTATGTGCTGCCGGACGGAAGGCAGAGACGGCTGCACGACATCAGGGCGGACTACACGCTGCTGATGTTCTACAACCCGGATTGCCATGCCTGCGGAGAGGTCATTGCCTCCATCCGGCAGTCGTCCGTCGTCGGCAGGCTGCACGCAGACGGGAAACTGGCCATCCTGCTGTTCTATCCGGACGAGGACATCGAAATCTGGAAGGCGCACCGGGCCGACATTCCCGAAGGCTGGATTAACGG
>JAISEZ010000288.1 GCA_031263835.1 Tannerella sp. | reverse complement strand
CCGCATCAGGCACATTCGCGTCACTATCCCGACTTTCGCGGTCAGGGCACGTCGCGTCACGGCGAAGCGGGTGCGGAAAAGGAACTGTTCGAGGTCGTCGACCGGCTGCGGGAAATAGCTGCCGAACTGCACGTGCACATCGCCCAGCTGTCCATCGCATGGATACTGAAAAAGCCGTTCATGACCTCCACGCTGGTAGGTTCGCGCAACGTCGACGAACTGAAAATGAATATGGAAGCCTGTTCGCTGGAAATTTCAGGCGAAGTCGAAGCGCAGATCGACGCAATCAGTCAGCCCCTGCTCGACATCCTCGGAAACAATCCCGACTACTACGAACATTCCTCCAAAAGCCGGATCTATTGACCGTCCGTGGACATAAAAATCAATTATCACCAACGGAGACAGAGAACACGGAGGTTTTTCCCTCTATGTCTCTCTGTGTGCTCCGCATCATTCATTTCGTCACCAGGAGTACCCCGCCCATGATTAGCAGTACCCCAATCCATCGGGTGAGCGGGACGGGTTCGTGGAAGATGAAGATGGCGGCCAGCAGACCAAAGATATAGCTGATGCTTATCATGGGATAGGCTACCGAAAATTCGTAATGTTTCAGGATATAAAACCAGAGCAGCGAGGCCAGCGCCATGCACAGCCCCGAAGCGGCCAGCTGCCATGTGGTCAGCGCGTCCCTGATAAACTGCCAGGTGAGACTGAACTTGCCCGTCTGCGCCATGGCAATCTTCAGGAAGATTTGTCCCGACACCAGACACAGGGACTGGACGGTGGAATAGAGCACGAGTTTCAGCATCGCGAAAGAAGCGTAAGGGAATGGGACGTGTTGTTGTAATGATTGTAAAACAGCAGGCGCCGGACGCCGTCAAGTCCTTCTTCGCGGCCGGTCATCAGGTGTGCCGGGATACGCCCGTTGTCGAGGCATACGGCTGCGGCGTAGATGCCCAGCGCCGAAGAGGAGAAAGACTGGCCGAACAGGTGCCTGTACTGTGCAAGGGAGCGGCCGGCAAACAGGCCGGCGGCGGCCGCTTCATACGGCGCATCGTTCTGCGGATTATTGTCCACGCCCGTCATGACGGCATCGACGTCCGCCGGCGAACAGCCGGCCTGTGCCAGGAGCGTGTCGAGCGCGCGTCGCAGGTCGGCGGCGGAAGGACGGAAAAGAAGTTCCACGCCGTTTATTTCACAAAGCGAGCGTTCATTGCATGTGTCGCTCAGCAACATGCTGACGGCTGCCTCGCCGGCAAAACACTTCTGCTTGGGCGATACCGCGGGCGCATGAGTGAAATTCCACTGCCCCAGCCGTCCGAGGAAGAGGTAATAACAGTCCGTCATTTCGTCGTAGCCGCCCACCAGCGCCGTCCGTATCCGCTGTTGCCGGAACTGGAGAAGGGCGTCCAGCAGGGCATGTTCGAACGACACGCCGCGGTGCACATACGTGTTGTTGTATCCGTGACATTTCAGGTCGATGGCAATCAGCGAACTGATGATGTTGTGCGTGGACTGCATGAAATACGTTGGCTGAAGACACTGCTCCCCGTCTTTCAGAATCGCGTGGAGAAACTTCTCCGTATTCTCGACACATCCCAGGCCGGTGCCGTTGATGATGGCGTCGGGCATTTCCACGCCGGCGCTTTTCAGGGTGGTGCGGGCCGTGACAATGACCCGCTTGAGCAGGCGGCACATCCGCCGCGACTGAACGGGCGACAGGCAGGCCGTGAAATCCGGGTCGAGCGTTGCGACCCGGTTTGCGTCGTAATAAACGGGCGCCTCGAACCATGCGCCGGACAGAGGCAACTGTGCCGAGATTTGACTGGCAGACTGGATATATACGGACATGTTTCAGATTTTGGAGAATATAATGGCGGAACTGTTGCCGCCGAAGCCGAACGAGTTGGAAAGGATATGGCGAAGGGGACGGACGGGCGAAGAATCCGTAACCGGAATGAAGGAATGTTCCTCAATCGGCTCGCGGAAGTTCAGGTTCACCGGAAGAAAGTCATGCCCGAGAGCCAGAAGCGCGATGACGGCTTCGAGGCCGCCGGCGGCGCTGGTCGTATGTCCGGTGAAGGCCTTGACGGACGCCACCGGCGGGATGCGCTCGCCGAACAGCCGCATGATGGCCAGCCCTTCGGTCAGGTCGTTGTTCTGCGTACCCGTGCCGTGTGCGTTGATATAGTCGATGTCGCCGGGTGCAAGGCCGGCGTCGTCAACCGCCCCTTTCATGGCGAGGTAAGCGCCCAGGCCCTCCGGCGAGGAAGCCGTTTGATGGTAGGCGTCGCAGGCGTTGCAGTATCCGGAGACTTTTCCGAGAGGCTGCGCGCCGCGTTGCACTGCCGATTCCGCCGGCTCGAGGACAAGATACCCGGCGCCTTCGCCCAGGTTGATGCCGGCGCGGCAACGGTCGAAGGGACGGCACGTCTCCCGGTCGAGAATCATCAGCGTGTTGAATCCGTTCACATGATAGCGGGACAGACATTCGCATCCGCCGGCCACAACGACGTCCGCCCGGTCTTCCCGCAGCAGGTCGACGCCCGTCATGATGGCGTTGGCCGAGGAGGAGCAGGCGGTGACAACGGTCGATGTCATCCGGAAACCGCCGAAGTAGTCCGCAATCTGTTCCGTACACGCTCCGCAGTCAATCAGCGCGATGTAGTCGTTTTTCGCATCCGTTTCGAGAAAGTCGTCATACATGTCTTCAACCTTATCCATGCCTCCAACGGTAATGCCCGAAACCAGCGCCACGCGCAGGGTTTCGTCCCGGCGTCCGTGCGGGGCGTACTGCCGGAGCGCTTCGTCGACCGCCAGCATGGCGAGCAGCGACGAACGGATGACGGCCTCTCCGGGCGCCATCCGCAGCATCTCCCGCATCTCGTCATTACCGTATTTCACTTCACCGACCGGAAGTCCGGCGTGGGCCGTCTTCAGGTAGCGGACAGGCTCCACGCCCGACCGCCCGTTCAGCAGGGCGTCCAGCGTTGCCTGCCGGCCCAGCCCGATGGCGGAGACAATGCCGGCGCCGGTCACATACACATCCTTTGCTCTCATGCTTATTTGAGCCGGTGAGCCGACACATATCCGGCCATGGTGCGGATAGACTTGAATATCTCCTTGCCCTGCGCCGGGTCCTTGAGCTTGATGCCGTAGTTTTTTTCCAGCAGCACAATCAGTTCCAGCGCATCAATGGAGTCGAGTCCCAGTCCGTCGCCGAACAGTTCGCTGTCGTCGGCAATGTCTTCCGGCGTAATGCCTTCCAGGTTCAATACCCTGATAATTTCCTGTTTCAGTTCCAAAATCAATTCATCCATATAGATTGCTTTTTAGTCAATTAATTAATAATACATTCTTCATATTGCAGGCGTCCAGGGGACACAGCCCGCCGTCGCCGCTTCCGCAGAGCATCAGGCGGGCGTCCAGCGTTTCGCCATACGCTTCGAGCCAGCCGGCCAGCAGGTAATTCAGTCCGGCCGCCGGCAGCGTGTCGCACAGGATGGCAGCCATCCGGCGACTGTCCGGGCGGGGAAGGACGTAAAAGTTTGTCTCGCCGTGTATCCTGTGGCGGATGGCGACCTCGCCCGTTACGATGTTCGGCAGGGTGTAAACAAATCCCGCCGGACTGGGGAAGCAGGCTTCCCGGTCCCGGATGGTCTCCTGAAAGCGGATGTCCGTATCCAGCGACGAACAGCTGTTGAAAAAGACGATGCCCGTGTCTTCCTTCGGCTGTTCGGGGTCGAATCCCGCCATCAGCCATTCCGACGCCAGCCATCCCAGTTTCGACAGCAAGTCCATCTTGAAAAACCTGCGACAGTCCGTTCCCAGCCAGTGATAAACCTCCGTCAGGAAGGCCTGGCCGTCGCCGTTTTGGGCGGATTCGAAAGCCGGCGTTCCGTTCAGCCACACTTTTCCGGAGCTAATCCGGATATATTTTTTCACCCGAATCTCCATCATTCCTCCTGTTTAAGCGTGTACAGCAGGGCGGCATTGCATCCGCCGAAACCCGACAGCATGTTGATGCACCGGCGTCCCCTGACGGGCTGCGTGCGGGTGGCTACCCGGAGCGGCCGCGAGACGCCCGGCGCGTCGAAGCCGAGTGTTTTCAGGACAGTCCCTTCCCGCAGCGCACGGGTGGAGACGATGCTCTCCAATACGCCCGCGCCGCCGAGCGTATGTCCGAAATATCCCTTCAGGCTTGTTACCGGAACGTCCTGCAGTGCGGCGCGATGGATGGCGATGGCCTCCATTTCGTCGTTGTAGGGCGTGGCCGTTCCGTGCGCATTGACGAATGCCAGTTCGCCGGCGTCGATGCCGGACAGGACGCGCTTCAAGGCCAGGTATGCGCCCTCTCCCGTGCGCGAAGGGCCGGAGATATGATTGGCGTCGTTACACACGGCGCCGGCCGTCAGGACAACGTCGCCGGCCTGCAACGCTTCCGCCGGCTTTTCCGTCAGTATCAGCGTGGCCGCCGCCTCGCCGAGATTCAGTCCGGAACGGCGGGCGTCGAAGGGTTTGCAGATTTCCCGCGACAGGGCCTTGAACGACTGGAAACCGGTAATGATGAAGCGCGACAGCAGGTCGGCGCCGGCAACGACGACACAGTCACAGCGTCCGGCCTGCAACGCCCGCTGAGCGGCAATCAGGGCGCAGGCGCCCGATATGCAGGCATTGGAGACCACAAGGGGCGTGTTCGGATTGCCGAAGTAGCCGGCAATCAGTTCGGCCGAACGCCAGAGGTAAACCTGTTCGGGTTCGCAGCCTTCGCTTTCGGCCGTATCCAGCAGGGAGACATTTCCTTTCGTTGTGGACAGGATAAACAGTACCCGTTCGCCGGACGGGTCTATCGACCGGCCTTTCAGGGCGTCCGCTACCGAGAGAATGACGGCCTTTTCCAGACGGGTATAACGTTTTTCCGCTGTGCGGGGAAGGGCGTAAAAAGCTTCGTCCAGCGCCGCGCCGTCAATGGCCGAGGCGACGAACGGCTCGGATACGCCCATCTGCTGCCCGTCGAAAAACGTCAGTCCGCTGACGCCGTCCCTGACCCGGCGGAAGTTTTCGTCCGCCGTGAAGCCCAGCGCCGATACAATACTGTCACTTAAAAGGGTCGTCATAGGAGGTTGTATTTTTTCTTCCATGCTTCATAGAAGGGCGGATTGCTCCAGAGGAGTTGAAAATCCCTGTCCAGAAACACCTGGGTAGAGGAACCGGTAGCCACCAGGCTGTTGTCCGGGAGAAGATGAATTTCGTAATCGAAGATGACTTTGGCTGCCGGGACGTTGCGGTAAACGATGTCGACACGCGCCCGCTGCCCGTGCAGCAGGGGCTGTCTGTAATTAAAATGCAGCTCCACCAGCGGCGCGTAGCAGTTGTTCGCAAAATACTGCTGATAACTCAGTCCGAATGTTTTCCCGAACGCTTCGCGCGCATCTTCGAAATAAAGCGCGTAGGAGCCGTGCCACACAATGTTCATCGAATCCACTTCGCTGAATCGCACTTCGATTTCCTTCGACGTTTTCAAACAGATTTCTTCCATCATCCGGCATTTATTTCGGTCAGGAATATCTTCATTTCGCAGGTGGCAATGACTTCGCCGCCGATTTCCACTTTCGCCTCCACCAGCGAGGTGGAAAAGACGTCTTCTACCACCACGATGGCCGTTTCCAGCTGCTCGCCCACGCGCGGAGCACGCCGGATGTCCATCTTTCGGATGGCGCCGATGAGTCCGATTTTGATGGCGCCGTCGCCCAGCGGGCAGCATTTGGTTTCGTAGCCCGTACGCGCCGCGCAGGTTTGAGCGATGTTCTCCACCAGCCCGGCTTCTTCGAGCTTTCCGCCGGCACAAAAAAAGTGCCCCTCGCGAACGGTGTACAGCGTAATCGCCTTCCGCGGGTCATAATACGTCAACCGGTCCACCATAATAAAAGGAGGCCGTTGCGGCAAAATATCCGTTATGTCAATCTCGGTTAAATCCAACAGTAGCTAAATTTGCGGCACAAAGTTACACGAAAATTTCATTTTGCCATACACTTTTCAAAGTGATTCGTGATGAATGATTAGTGATTCATGCAAATCGGCAGTAACGACTATATTGCGCGTGACATGGTTTTGCGCATTTTCCCGTCAGGGCATTCATCGCTATGGATATGATTCCCCTGACGGGAAATAAGAGACCGGCGGTACCTGTTTTTCTATGGATATGATTTCCCTGACGGGAAATGCAGGACATTACCTTACACTAATCACTAACCACTAATTATATGCTTCGCCCGGCATGGTTTTTGTGCATGGACAGGAATAAAACCCGATAACAGGATTGCGATTTGCATCGCAGCAAAACAGCGTGCGGCCTGCACTGGAGGGGCTTCTCCCTCTACCCTGGAGGGGCATCCCCCTCTAATTTAGAGGGAACTCCCCCTCTAAATTAGAGGGGTCAACCCCTTTGCATTAGAGGGGTCGATGTTTCACACATTCATCTCACTGTTTTAGCCCGCGCGAAGCCTGTCTGCACGGGATAATCCCCATCGTTCGCCCCTGAATCTTTGAACAGTTGAATCTTTGAATGATTGAAT
>JAISEZ010000255.1 GCA_031263835.1 Tannerella sp. | reverse complement strand
TTCCACCCTCTGGAAAAATGCACCTCCGATTCGCTGTTATTTATGCATTTATTTGTACTTTTGCATTTTTTCCACAGCTTACCGTTGGTGCGCGCTGCTCATGCAGGGCGCACATATGGATGCCCTGACGGGCAATAAAGCGGTCGTGTTAATCTTTTGTTCTATTTTAATTCTCCATTCTCAATTCTCCATTCTCCATTGATATAAAGGTACCGTCCATCCCGGGCGGCACGGCGGCGACGTAATGCAGGTTGGGAGGGTTCGAGGCACATGCGGCGGCGATGGCGCGCCTGTCCGGATTCTCTTCGACACTGATTACCTGCAGACGTTTCCTGACCAGCGCGAGCAGGAGCGTAAATTCTCCGTAACCGCTGTTCTTCACCACAATGCTGCCTTCGTCCGGCAGTCGGGCAATCTGTTCGGCAAAGTTGTGGCTGCGGCGCAGCCGGCTGCGTACCGCCCGCTCGATGGCCGGGCCTTTGTAGAGGTAGTTGTGCATCACCAAATCGCTGTAATAATCGGGCGTTTCCGTTTCGCGACACAGCGCGTCGTACCGTTCCCGGTAAAAGCGGCGAACCTCTCTGCTTCGCTGCGAATAGCCGGGACTGAAACGGGCGTCGTCCGGCGTAATGCGTTCCATCACCCGGACATGTATCTCGCCCCTGCGCAGCATGAACTCCGGCTTGGGGAGTATGTGGCCGATGCCGTGAATCAGGACGGGCAGGATGTCGAGCTGCAGGCGTTCGGCCAGATAGAAGGCGCCCCGGTGGAAGCGGCGGATGGAGCAGTCGGTCGAGCGCGTGCCCTCCGGAAATACGACCACGGAATAACCGCGCCGTACCACTTCTTTCAGTGTATCGAGGACGTTTTCGACGCCGCTGGAGACGGGGTAAAACTCGGCGTATTTAATCATCCGTCCGTAGAAAGGGGAGTTCCAGACCCAGTCGTTCGTCAGAATCACCAGCCTGGGCGTGAGCATCAGCAGGGCCGTCAGGTCGATGTGCGACTGATGGTTGCAGATGATTACGGCCGGCTTTTCAAACGTTTCGCCCGTGAGGTTCCGGCAGACGGTTTTGACCTGCGGGATGTGGTGCATCACCCAGTGCGACGCCCGGCACAGCCGTTTGTGGTAGGCCAGTTTTTTCCTTTCCGTGCTGCGGCCGAGGGTGAAAACCGCCCATCCGTAAACGGTGAGGAAGGTGATGACCGCCAGGAAGACGGTAAAGGAATAAACCGTCGCCGCCAGGTTTTTCAGCGTGACGGGCATCAGGCGGTTCCGTCCCCTGCGCACCGTCAGCAGGCGGAAGAGGAACGGAGGCAGGACGTAGGACATGATTACGACCGAGAGCATCCCGATTACCGTCACTTCCGCCAGGGAGCGGAGCGCGGGATGCCGGGCGAAAATCAGCATCCCCATCCCGATAAACATTATCAGCGCCGAAAGGGCGATACTCCCCTTGTAGGACGCCAGTATCTTTCGCCGGCTGGCGTATTCGTGCATCAGTCCCTCCGTCATGAAGATGGTATAATCGTCTCCCTGTCCGAAGATAAAGGTGGCCAGGATGATGTTGACAATGTTGAACCGGATGTCGAAGAGGTTCATCAGTCCCAGAATCCATATCCAGCTCAGGGCTAACGGGAGAAAGGCAATCAGGCAGAGTTCCGGGCGTCCCGTCGAGAAAAACAGGAAGGCGAAGACGATAAACCCGCAGATGTAGAGGACGTAATTGAAATTGTCGGACAGGGAGGCAATCATCCGCCGGGTAATCGAACCGCCGTCGAAGGCAATGGCGGCCGGGGAAAGCCGGTTCAGCTCCTCTTCCAGCGCCGAAGCCCGGGCGGCGTCCGTGTACAGCAGATTAATCACCCTGGATTTGTCGCCGCCGTCGGCCAGGTAGTTCTTCGCAAAAGCTTCGCGTATCACGTCGAAATGCGACCGGTCTGCCGGTTCCCAGGTCCGGTTGAGCATCGCCCTGAAGGACTGAAAAGCCTCCGTTTTGAAGCCCGTTTGCCGTGCGGCGTCGTCCAGCAGGGCCGTGACGGAATGCCGGCGCGTCTGCCAGAACCCGTTCCACCGGTTCACCCGCTCCGCCTGCCGGGCGCGGGAGGGATAGAGACTGCTGATATTGCCCGCGCCGGTGATTTTCCCCTCCTCGACGAGCTTGTCCAGCGCCGGCGAAAGCTGTTCGTTCCGCTCCAGCGCGTCGTCCAGCCCGTCGCCCTCGGTGACGAAGTAGAGGATATGCCGGTTTCCGTTCAGCAGACTCATCATCCGCTGATATTCCTTCTGCTGCGCGTCGGTCATGTAATTTATCCGCTGCATGTCCGTTTCGAAGCGGGAACCGGAACTGAAAAAGCCGAAAAACAGCGTCAGCAGCAGTACGCCGACAACGAGCCGGCGGTCATTCTCGAACGGCCGTCCGGCGATGCGGGCGAAAAGCGAGGGCGCCGGCGTGCGGACGGTTTTCGACGCCAGCAGGTGAGGCAGGAAGATGAGCACAAAGAGAATCGTCCCGGCCAGCAGCAGCGAAGCAAACCATCCCAAATCGCCCATGGCGCGGGAACCGATGAAAACGAGACTGAGAAAGGCGCCGACGGTAGTGATGTTGCCGATGGTGAGCGGTTCGATGATGTCGTTGATGGCGGCTCGCGGATGGGGCGTATGGTTGCAGTGGTCGATAAAGTGAAGCGGATAGTTGACGGCGATGCCGAACATGATGGAACTGACGCCGACGGCAATGATGGAGACTTCGCCCCGAATCAGGTAGAGGAAAGCCAGGGCAAACAGTCCGCCGAACAGGGTCGAGGCGAAGACGAGAAGGATTTTCCGCCCGCTCCGGAAGGCGTATATCAGCAGCGCGAGAATCAGGATGGTCGCGAGCGAACAGGAGAACAGCGTGTCTTTCCTGATTTGCGCAGCATTCCCGAGCGCGATTTCCGATGCGCTGAAACGCCGGAAAGAGACCTCCCCGTCCATCGCGCGTTCCACTTCGGTCATGCAGCGGCTGAGCGAGTCGAGGAACACCGCGTTGCGGGCCGTTTCGCTGGCCGGCATGGTACATTCGATGAGCAGCAGGGCGTCGCGGTCGTCCGTGAAAAGGTAGTCCTGATAAAGCTGAAACCCGCTGCCGGTTTGAAATCCCTGCATACGCCCCAGTACGGGAGCGGCCATGCCCAGCGGGTCGGACAGGACGCTTTGCCGCAACAGTATCCCGGCAGGCGACAGCAACAGGTTCCGGGCATTTTCCAGCCGGGCGGCCATCGCCTCGCGGGAAAACAGCGTGTCCATCCGCGCGTAGTCGCTTTCCTCCAGAAAGTAGGGGAGATTATTCGCCACAAACGTCGTGAGCGACGCCATTGCCGCCGGATTAATCTTATAGGTCATGCTTTTGATAAAGGCGCCGTTCAGCGCCTGCAAGCGACCGGCCAGCTGTTCGACGGCCGCTGCCTGAGCGTCGGCGGAGCGGTCGGTCGCGTCTTTTCCGGAGCAGGAAACGGTGATTCTGTTGGTCGAAACGACGTACCGGTATGCGTCGTTGATGCGTTCGTATTCCTTCGTCTCCGGCAGGAAACCGGAAATATCTTCCTTGAAGCCTACCTGAAGGGCTATTCCCGCAAACCCCACCGTCAGGAGCAGCAGCAGGCAGAAAAGCAGTCCCCTGCGATTCGAAAAGAAATCGTAAGCCAGCAGGAAGAACTTCGTCATCGCGTCCGTTTCAGGGTAAACAACTTGCGGCACAGCATCCGCGGGTATCCGTAGCACAGGGCCAGCAGGGTCAGGAGGGTGTTCAGCAGGCTGATTCGGAGGAAATCCCTGCCCGGCCTGAAATGGGTCACCCGTTCGGATTCCGGCGCGTAATAGACGCGCACGGGGACGGGCAGCGCCGGAATGCCTCTCCATGCAGCGCGCACCAGCAGTTCCACTTCCGCCTCGTAGCGCACGGAACAGGGGCGCATGTGTTTCATCGCCGCCAGCGGATACAGCCGGAAGCCGTTCTGCGTATCCGGCAACCGGTGGCCGGTCTGGACGGCGTACCAGAAGTTGGAAAACCGGTTGGCGAAACTGTTACCGGACGGCATCCGGCCTTTCGTCACCCGCTGACCCGCCAGCAGGCAGCCGGGATGAATCTCCGCCTGACGGACAAACGCTTCCAGGTCGGCGGCGTCATGCTGTCCGTCCGAATCCAGCGTAATGACCGCTTCGTAGCCCAGTTCCCCTGCCCGCTCGAAACCCCGCCTCAAGGCATATCCCTTGCCTCTGTTCGGCGTATGGGAAACGACGTCAATCTTCCCGGCGAACTGTTCCAGTATTGAAGCGGTGCAGTCGGTCGCGCCGTCGTTGACCACAATCACGGAACGGGTGTAGCGGAGCGTTTGGCGAAGCACGTCGGCCAGCGTCCCGCCGTTGTTGTAGGTGGGGATAAGGACGCACAGCCGGAGCCGCTCCATCCGGGCCTGCAGTGCGGGAGGTTCGTCGCCGTCCGGCATCAGCGTCAGCTTCAACGAAGCAAACACGGCCGTCCCGTTCCGGATGGACACCGGGACGACCAGCCGCCCCTGCGCGTCCGTCCGTTCCTCGAGCAGATGTACGAAAAGGTTTTGCTGTTCCGTGGGGTCAATGATGCGGAGAAACTTGACGTTCCCGACGCCGCAGAGGAAAAAGGATTTTGCGCAGCAGACGGAGACAATCTCCTTGGCAAGCTGGACGATACAGACGCCCGGCGTGACCGGATGTCCCGGAAAATGCGCCTGATAAATCGGGTGCGAAGCGTTCAGCGACAGACCGCATGTCCATCCGGTTTCGGTTTTCGTCTGCGATTCTATCGTGTAGAAACTATCCTTTAATATCATGGTCGGACGCTTGCGGTGATTATTCCTCTATCCGGCTCAGGGAGTAGGAAATGTTCCGGGCGAGGTTTTGCATCGTCAGCGTTCCGTCCGGCAGACGGGCGACGACTTTTTTCCGTCCGAACCTGACGACCAGCGTATCCCCTTCGCAGCGGACGGTCTTTTTCCGGAAGGAAGCCTCCGGACGGTCAACCTCAAAAAGGCAGTACAGGTCGGACGCGACGGTTTTACGGATATACCATTTGTCCATCAGCGAAACGACGTTCTGCAGCTTGCATTTCCGCGGCGAGACGGTGAAATCGAACGCCCTGGCGCCAAATTCGTTGACCAGCGAACCGCGCCATTCGTCGCCGGCTTTCTTCAGCAGGCAGATGCCGGTCAGCTGCCGGTCCCTGAACCTTATCGTCGCCTGATAACTGTTTTTCCGGTCATCCGACCGCAACGCCTCCGTCCAGATACGGGCATCCGCATCCGGCGGGTTTGTCCCGCCTCGCTGCGCGGTCGAAACGGTCGCGCAACCGGCGAGCAGGCAAAGCAGACTGCTAACGAGTAAATACTTCGTCATTGACCGGCGTATTTAGCTGGATATTTTTCAAGTGAATCGACGTCCTGTCCCCGCTTTTTTCCACCAGTTCGACGGCGTGGATGCGATGGTCAGCCCGGCGGATGTAGAGCCGGATGGAAGCGAAAAGGTCTTTCATTTCCTTTTTGAGTGGCGTGAGCGTAATCAGGCAATCCTCTTTCCCGACGCCAAACTCCGTAGCGAAGTCGGGCGAATCAATCAATCCGTTGCCGCTGACTCCGCCAATCATCACCTTGCCGATTTCGCTGAACAGCTTGCTGGACTTGACGGGCATTTTGCTGGTGCTGTTGCC
>JAISEZ010000085.1 GCA_031263835.1 Tannerella sp. | reverse complement strand
TTTTTTGCCCCTCCTGCCAAATCACAGCTTGAATATGAAGCATATTTTAGGGTCGCTCTTTTTTCTGACGGTCGCCTTTGCGTGCGATTCGGATGATGCGCTTGAGCGGCGGGACAGGGTCATGCTCGACCGGCGCGATTTCATCCTTTCCGACACTTCCATCCGCGTCAAGCCCGCTTTTATTCCGCTTCCGGCAGGCGCCGTTCAGCCGCAGGGGTGGATAAGGGACTGGGCAGGCGACGCTGCCGGCGGCATCACCGGTCATCTGGACGAATGGAGCGTTACGTTCGGCATGGCATGGAAAGGCGTCGGTTTTAAGGCGATGGGAACCGACCCCGAAACGGGAACCGGCTGGCCGCTGGAACAGTGTTCCTACTGGCTGGACGGCGCCGTCCGGCTGGCATACCTGCTCAATGACAGTGCGCTGATTCGCAAGGTGAGCGACCGGCTGGACAGGGTCGTCCACGGTGTACTGAACGGCGGGAAATCGTTTGTTTACTGGCAGGATGAGCTGGATTTCAAAAACAGTTCCTTCAACAACTGGGCGCATTCGCACATGGGACGCGCACTGGTGGCCTGGTACGAAGCCACCGGAGATGCGCGCATCCTGGAAGCGCTGGTCAAAGTGTACAGTCACTTTGACGTGCAGCCGGTACCCTGGAGCATCCATTCCGTGAGCGGATGTACCAATATCGACCCCATGCTCGCCGTGTATGAGCTGAGCGGCAACCGGGACGTGCTTGACGCTGTCCTGCGGATTGCCGGCGACAGCGTTACCGCCGAAACAGTCAGTCGCTGGAACCAAAACGACTTCAACAGCTCTCATGGCGTTATCACGTATGAAAACCTGCGGATTCCGGCCATGATGTATCCCGTCACCGGTCGGCGTCCGCTGCTTCAGGCGACGCATAACTTTCTGGAATGGATTGACCGGAACCACCTGCTTCCCTACGATATAGCATCGTCTGAGGAACATGTGGCAGGAATCGGCGCCACGCGCAATACCGAGACATGCAACGTGGCCTGTTCGGGATGGACGTACCAGCAGATGCTCGAAATCACCGGCGACGGACAGTGGGGCGACCGTATCGAAAGAGTGTTTTTCAATGCCGGCCCCGCGCCGGTCGACCGGCATTTCCAGACGATGGCCTACTACCAGTCGCCCAACCGCATCGGGGAACTTATGCCTTCGGAATTGCCCGGACATCCCGGCGACGGAGCATATACGTTTAAAAACACGGGACACGACGTGCTCTGCTGTGTGGGGAACCTGAACCGCGTGATACCGAATTACGTCATGCACATGTGGATGAGTACGGCCGACAGGGGACTTGCCGCCGCGCTCTACGGGCCGTGTACCGTCAAAACCGCCGTCGGAAACGGCATTCCCGTCGAAATCACCAGCGACACCGACTATCCGTTTGAAGAAACCGTGCGGATGACCGTCCGGCCGGCACGGGCATGTACCTTCCCCCTTCACCTGCGCATCCCCTCATGGTGCCGGAAGCCGGAAGCAAGGGTGAATGACGAACCGGTAAGCATGAATCATACCGGCGGCTTTATCACGATAAACAGGAAATGGGCAAAAGGCGACCGGATTGACCTGTATTTCCCCATGCATGTGGACATTCGGGACGGACGCGAAACGCCCTATCCGCGCGAAGACTATTTCAGGACAGGAGGCAGCGCCCGCAGGATACTGCCCCGCAAAACGGACATCCACAGCCCGTACCGCACGGTTTCCTGCGGCCCGCTGCTCTTTGCCCTGGCGGTGAAGGATATGGACCCGAACAGGCAGGACCCCGGCGCAAAATGGAACTACGCCCTGGTTTCCGGCAGCGGGGACGACGTCCGGATGGAACGTTTGGAAATGCCGTCCCCCTGGAGCTGGCAAATGGAGGACGCCCCGGTAAGGCTGACGCTCAAGGCCGGCACATTCGACTGGCAGCCGACACATCTGCTGCCCATGCCCGAAGAAGAAGTGAGCGTAAACGAACCGGTGGACCTCACACTGATTCCGTATGGCTGTACGAAATTCAGAATCTGCATGTTTCCGGTAGCAAAATAAAGACGGCCGTTAGCAGGAAACGACCGGTTTGACAGGGAAAGAAACACGTTCCCTGAACCTGCAGGCCGGTCTTTACCTCATCACAAAACGACGCCGAATGAAGTAGATTATCAACTTATCAAATCAGTAACGAAATGAATACAGCTAAATTAAAATGGATACTCGCGGGAGGGCTGTTGCCCCTTCTGCTGAGTGCGCAGGAATGGAAGCCGGCAGCATGGCCGGCGTTAAAGCATTATGACAGCGAACACCTGCATCAGGTAGCCTTGCCGCTGGGCGGTATCGGTACGGGAACGGTGTCGCTCGGCGGACGGGGAGAACTCCGCGACTGGGAAATCATGAACATCCCGGGCAAAAAGTTCAGCACGGTCACGACCGGAAACAACGCTCCCTTTTTCGCAATCTATGCGAAACCGGAAGGAAAGAAGGCCACGACCGCACTGCTGTCAGGCCCCCTGTATCCGCATGAATACCTGCACTGCGAGGGACGTCCCGTGAATCACCACGGTCTGCCCCGCTTCGCCGGCGCCTCCTTCGACGCCGCCTATCCCTTCGGACAGGTACACCTGTCGGACAGGGAACTGCCGGTCAAAGTGACCGTCAAGGGCTTTAATCCGCTGATTCCCGGAGACGGGGAAAACAGCGGGCTGCCTCTGGCGGTACTGGCCTACGAAGTAACCAACACGACGGCCGTCCCGCTCGAAGTGGCCGTCTGCGGTTCGCTGCGCAACTTCATCGGCAAGGACGGCAGCCGCTTCCGTACCGACTGGAAGGGCGACTATATCCCCACCGGAGCAGGAAATAACCGGAACGAATACCGGCAGCAGAACGGCGTCAGCGGCATCTGTTTTTATTCCGACAGCGTGGAAAAAACCGACCCGGCATACGGAAATATGGCGCTGACTACCCAAAACGTTCAGGGCGTCACCTTCCGCACCTCGTCCAGGGCCGACGACTGGAGCAATGCCATCCTCAGTTTCTGGGACGACTTCAGCGCCGACGGCGCGCTGACCGAACGGACGCCCAATCAGGAGGATGACCCGATGGCGTCGCTGGCCGTCAAAAAAACGGTCGCGCCGGGACAGACGGAAACATTCACTTTCTTCCTGACCTGGAACTTCCCGAACCGGAAGGCGTGGTCAGAAAGTGTTGTCGGTAATTATTACAGCCAAAAGCATCCGGATGCCTGGCAGACGGCTTTGGACGTTATACCGCAGCTGCCCGAACTGGAACGTCAAACGCTGCTGTTCGTCAACGCCCTGCTGGAATCGTCCTTCCCCGATGCGGTCAAAGAGGCAGCCCTTTTCAATCTTGCCGTGCTGCGTTCCCAGACGGTATTCCGCCTGCCCGGCGGTCATCTGATGGGATGGGAAGGCACGATGGACAGGTTCGGTTCCTGCGCCGGCTCCTGCACCCACGTGTGGAACTACGAGGTAGCCACGCCCTTCCTGTTCGGCAATCTGGCAAAAACCATGCGCGACGTGGAACTGAACTACGCTACCCGTGAAGACAACGGCCTGATGAATTTCCGTGCCGCGCTTCCGCTTTCCGAAGCCGCCAAGGGTTCGTCCGCCGCTGCCGACGGGCAGATGGGATGCATCATGAAAGCCTATCGCGAATGGCAGCTCTCCGGCGACAATGCCTTTCTGGAGAAAAACTGGCCGCAGGTGAAAAAGGCGCTTTCCTACGCCTGGACGGAAAAGGGCTGGGACGGCAATCAGGACGGCGTGATGGAGGGTTCGCAGCACAACACGATGGACGTAAATTATTTCGGCCCCAATCCCCAGATGGGATTCTGGTACATGGGCGCCCTGCGTGCGGCGGAGCAGATGGCGCTGGCAATGAAGGACAAAGCCTTTGCCAAAAAGTGCCATACCCTTTTCGAGCAGGGCAGTCAGTGGATGGACGAAAACCTTTTCAACGGCGAGTACTACGAACACCGAATCACCGACCCGAAGACCTTCGACTATCTTGACATGAAGAGTCCCGATGTTGACATTCCCCGGTTCCAGCTTGGCCCCGGATGCCTGGTTGACCAGCTGGTCGGGCAGTACATGGCGCACATCTGCGGGCTGGGTTACCTCGGGAAAAGGGAGAATATCCGTACCACACTGAACAGCATTATGAAATACAATTACGTGGAAGATTTCAGCCGCCATTTCAACAACATGCGCTCCTACGTGCTGGGGAACGAATCGGGGCTGCTGATGGCTTCCTGGCCCAAGGGCCGTCTGGAAGTGCCGTTTCCTTACTTTGCGGAGGTAATGACCGGTTTCGAATACTGCGCCGCCGCCGGCATGATATACGAAGGCATGGAATCCGACGCCCTGAAATGCATCCGCGCCATCCGCGACCGGCACGACGGCGCCAAACGGAATCCGTTCAGCGAACCGGAATGCGGTCACCATTACGCCCGTTCGATGGCCAGCTGGTCGGCGCTCCTTGCCCTGAGCGGCTTCCAGTATTCCGGCGTCGACAAATCCATGACGGTAACCTCCCGTCCCGGCGTCTATTTCTGGAGTAACGGATATGCGTGGGGCACATGCAGGGTGGAGGCCGGTTCGGTCGAATTGCAGGTATTGAAGGGTTCGTTAACCCTGAACACCTTCCGCCTGTCGGACGGACG
>JAISEZ010000245.1 GCA_031263835.1 Tannerella sp. | reverse complement strand
ATTTGACTTGCACCCCTGAACTGGCGCTCGAACGGTGTAGATGGAAAAAGTTTTTATCTTTGCGGGATAATAAAAAATATAGTGCACCTCATGAATTTCATCATCGGAAAAATGTGGCGCGTATGGCAAAAGGTTGCCGGTAACGTGCTCTTCGGAGTGATTCATTTACTCTCCCTCTTATGCCTGTGGACGCCGTACACCCTCTCTGCCCGGCAGAAATACGAGAATGGAAAATGGAGAATTGAGATTGATAACACCAAACAATAACAAATATGAAAAAAAACAGTTTTATCTCGAAATGTTCACATGAAACCGGCCGGTTTCACGAGTCCACTATTTGCGGAAGGGCAAAACAGGCACTAAATATGAAAACCGCCATGGCGGTTTTGGCAAAACAGGCATTAAATACGAAAACCGCCATGGCGGTTTTGGCAAAACAGGCACTAAATACGAAAACCGCCATGGCGGTTTTGGCAAAACAGGCACTAAATACGAAAGTCGCCATGGCAGTTTTGACAAAACAGGCAGAAAACACGAAAACCGCCATGGCGGTTTTAACAAAAACAGCCGGTTTCACGTTTCCGGAATTCGGGGACGGGCAAAAACAGTTGATTTCACGTTTCCAAAATCCGGGGACGGGCAAATTCTGTTCAGGTCGCGTCCTCGGGCTTGTTTTTTTGACGGTCTGTCTCTCCGTCTGGCCGGGACGGGCGGAAAAGAATCCCTACGAAGCGTCGCCGGACGCCGTCTGGAACACGCGTAAGTGGACGGCTCACTGGATTGCGTGTCCTGACGAATCGCCTTATGACTACGGCGTGTATCACTTTCGAAAAGCGTTTACGCTCGACGCCGTACCCGCTTCCTTTGTGCTGAATATTTCCGCCGACAATCGCTACCGGCTGTTCGTTAACGGACAACCGGTATGCTGGGGGCCGGCGCGGGGCGACCTGGCGCACTGGTACTACGAAACGGTCGACGTGGCGTCGCTGTTGCAGGCCGGCGAAAACGTACTGGCCGTTGCCGTCTGGAATTTCGGAGAATATACGCCCGGTGCACAGATGACGCTCAAGACCGGACTGATTGTGCAGGGAAATACGGAACGCGAAGCTGCCGTGAATACGGACAGGTACTGGAAAGTTTACCGCAATCCGGCGTACACGCCCGTCACGGAAGAGCGGCAGGACGTCGGATGCGGCGACCGCGTGCAGGGCGCGCTCTATCCCTGGGGATGGGAAACGCCGGCCTTCGACGACAGCGGCTGGAAGCTTTCGCGCACCGCCGGACGCGGCCGGCCCTATGGCTCCGACTCCGGATATGACCGGGTGCTTTGGGAGCGGGACATTCCGCTGATGGAAGAATCGCCGCTGCGGATGGCGACCGTCCGCCGGACGGAAGGCGGCATTACCGTGCCCGACGGTTTTCTGAAAGGGACGGCGCCGCTGACGGTTCCCGCCGGACGGAAAGTCTCCCTGTTGATTGACCAGGCCTTCCTCACCACCGCCTACCCCGAACTGCACGTCTCCGGCGGCAGGGGCGCGTCCATCCGGCTGACGTACAGCGAAGCGCTGTACAGGGACGGACAGAAGGGCAACCGTCATGAAGTGGACGGGCGCAGCATCCGGGGGTCGTTCGATGAATTTTACCCCGACGGCGCCGCCGGCCGCCTCTTCCGTCCGTTATGGTTCAGGACGTACCGCTACGTGCAGGCGGACATCGAAACCGCCGGCGAACCGCTTACGCTGAACGACCTGTACGGCATGTACACCGGGTATCCTTTCCGCGAGAACGGCTCGTTCGAGAGCGACGCGCCGCAGATGAAAGACCTCTGGACGGTCGGATGGCGCACCGCCCGGCTGTGCGCCCATGAAACGTATTTCGACTGTCCCTACTACGAACAGCTGCAATACGTGGGCGATACGCGCATTCAGGCGCTGATTTCGCTCTATGTGGACGGCGACGACCGGCTGATGCGCAAGGCTATCCGGATGTTCGACCGGTCGCGGTCGTATGAAGGCATCACGACCAGCCGCTATCCCTCGCGCGTGAACCAGTATATCCCGCCCTTCTCGATGTACTGGATTAACATGGTGCACGACTACTGGATGCTCCGCGACGACCCGGCGTTTGTCGCGGAATGTATCCCGGCGGTGAAGACCATTCTGGGCTGGTTTGCAGCGAAGGTGGACGGGCAGACGGGTATGCTGGGCGCCGTGCCGCACTGGAACTTCGTCGACTGGCCGCCTCAGTGGCCCTGGGATACCGACCTTCCGCTGGGAGGCGTCCCGCCCGGCGGCATCACCGGCGGCTCTTCCATCCTGACCCTGCAACTGGCCTACACGCTGAAGGATGCGACCGACCTGCTGTCCGCCTTCGGTGAACCGGAACTGGCGGCACGCTACGAAACGCTCTGCCGCACGCTCTGCGAGGGAACAATTGCCCGCTGCTGGGACGAAAACCGCCGGCTGCTGAAGGATGACACGCAGGGCAGCAGCTACAGCCAGCACGCCAATATCATGGGCATCCTTTCCGACGCCGTGCCCCGCGAGCGGCAGGCGGCGCTGTTCGAGAAGCTCAACGCCGACACGTCGCTCATACAGGCCACGTTTTATTACCGTTTCTATCTCTTCCGCGCCCTCAGGAAGACCGGCGGAGCGGAACGCTACACCGCCATGCTGCAGCCGTGGTACGACATGCTGCGCACCGGACTGACCACGTTTGCCGAGAACCCGGAACCGACACGCTCCGACTGCCACGCCTGGAGCGCCAGTCCCAATTATGACCTGCTGGCCACGGTCTGCGGCGTGGAGCCGGCCGAACCGGGCTTCAAGTCCGTCAGGATAGAGCCGCATCTCGGTCACCTGAAATCCGTCAGAGGGCAGGTGCCGCACCCGAAAGGGACAATCAAAGTGGAATTAAAAAAGACGGAGACCGGAATCGCCGGCAGCGTCTCCTTACCGGAGGGTCTGCAGGGGGTATTCGTTTTTGACGGGAAAAATATTCCCCTGAAGTCCGGAACGAACAGAATAAATCAGTAGTTAGTAGATAGTAGTTAGTAGAATGGATACATCAGTTCATATTATATGGAGATATGCGGCTTTCCCGCCGACGGCCCTGCGGGCGAAAGCATTTCGCCCCTACTAACCACTATCTACTGATTCGCATCACTAATCACTAATCATTAATCACTAATCACTAATGGAAATGACCTATACTGAGGCCGTACAGCGTCTGCGGGCGATTGTGGCGGAAATGGAACAGGACACGCCGGATGTGGACCTGCTGCTTGAAAGAGTGAAGGAGGCCGGTCAGCTTATCACGAGTTGTCGGGAGAAACTGTTCAGGGCCGACGGTGAAATAAAGAAAACACTGGAGGACTTGCCGTGAAGCGCGCGGTCATTCTGGTAGCCGGCGGGCGGGGTATGCGGATGGGGAGCGACCTGCCGAAACAGTTCCTGCCGCTCCACGGCAAACCGCTGCTGATGCACACGCTGGAGGTTTTCCACCGCTGGGACGGAAACGCGCGGCTGACGCTGACGCTTCCCGAAGCGCATCAAACGTACTGGGAAATGCTGTGCCGGGAGCTGAACTGTCGTGTGCCGCATCAGGTCGTGACGGGAGGCGAAACGCGGTTTCATTCCGTGCGCAACGGGCTGGCGGCGGTGGAAGACTGTGACTGGGTAGGGGTGCACGACGGCGTGCGTCCGTTCGTCGCGCCCGAAGTCATCGAAGCCTGTTTCTGGGCGGCGGCGCAGCATGGCGCGGCCTTGCCCGTCGTTCCGGTCGCCGAATCGCTGCGCGAATGTGACGGGGAACGCAACCGGGCGGTTGACCGCGCGCGTTACCGGCTGGTACAGACGCCGCAGGTGTTCCGGCGCGACTGGCTGGAGGAGGCCTACCGGCAACCGTATTCGCCCCTGTTCACCGACGACGCTTCTGTGGTGGAGGCTTCCGGAAGAAATATCCACCTCGTGCCCGGCAATCCGGAAAACATCAAGATTACAACGCCGACAGACCTGTTCTTCGCCGAAAAATGGCTGGAGCACTGATTGCCTATGAACCTGAGTCTCCAATCCGTCATGTATCTGCCGGGCGTCGGCCCGAAGAAAGCGGCCGTACTGGCGCAGGAAGCAAATATTGCCTCCTACGAAGACCTGCTCTATTATTTCCCCTACAGATACATTGACCGCAGCCGTTTCTACAGGGTGAGCGAGGTCAACGCCGAGATGCCCTACATCCAGCTGAAGGGTCATATTCTGCTGTTCGGCACGGTCGGCGAGAAGAAGTCGAAACGGCTGGTTGCCAAGTTCACGGACGGCAGCGGCGTGATTGACCTTGTCTGGTTCAAGAACCTGAAATACATCGAGGGGAAATACGAGACCGGCCGGGAATACATTGTTTTCGGGAAACCGACGGCGTTCGGCAGGAGCTGCAATCTGGTGCACCCGGACATCGACCTGCCGGAAGACGTGCAGCAGGTGGCAAACGGCCTGATGCCGTTCTATCACACCACGGAAGGGATGAAAAAAGCGTACCTGCATTCCCGCGCCATCCAGCAGTTCCAGTACACGCTGCTCTCGACGCTGGACTGGCAGATACCGGAGACGCTCCCGCCGCACCTGTGGGCGCAAACCGGCCTGATTCCCCTGTCGGACGCGATGCGGCACATCCATTTCCCGGAATCGGCGGACATGCTCCAAAAGGCGAAACAGCGCCTGAAATTCGACGAACTGTTCTACATCCAGCTGCACATCCTCCGCTCGGCGCGCAGGCGGCAGCAGGCATTGAAGGGGCACGTGTTCGGCACGGTCGGCGAACGGTTTCATGCCTTTTATGA
This sequence comes from Tannerella sp., assembly GCA_031263835.1. Lineage (GTDB taxonomy): Bacteria > Bacteroidota > Bacteroidia > Bacteroidales > Tannerellaceae > Tannerella. The sequence continues at coordinate 2,190 of JAISEZ010000245.1, read as the reverse complement.
AAAATATCTGCCGTTTGAACTGACGAATGCGCAGAAGCGGGTGATTCGCGAGATGCGCGCCGACATGGGCAGCGGACGGCAGATGAACCGCCTGCTGCAGGGCGACGTGGGCAGCGGCAAGACGCTTGTCGCCCTGATGGCCATGCTGCTGGCCGTCGACAACCGTTATCAGGCGTGCCTGATGGCGCCGACCGAAATTCTGGCGCAGCAGCATTATCAGACGTTGAAGGATTTTCTGAAGGACATGCCCGTTCAGGTCGCCCTGCTGACCGGTTCCACGAAGAAAAGGGAGAGAGACAAAATACTGCCGGCCGTGGCCGCCGGGGAAGTGCATATACTGGTCGGGACACATGCCCTGATTGAGGAAACGGTCGTGTTTGCCTCGCTGGGGCTGGCGGTGATTGACGAGCAGCACCGTTTCGGCGTGGCGCAGCGTTCGCGGCTGTGGGTGAAAAGCCCGTCGCCGCCGCACGTGCTGATTATGTCGGCCACGCCGATTCCGCGCACGCTGGCCATGACGCTCTACGGCGACCTGGACGTCTCGGTAATCGACGAGCTGCCTCCCGGCCGCAAACCGGTCAAAACCGTGCACCGCCTCGACAGCAGGAAGGCGGAACTGTACGCTTTCCTGCGCGACGAAATCCGGAAGGGGCGGCAGGTTTACGTCGTTTACCCCCTGATTGAAGAAAGTGAAACGATGGACTACAAGAACCTGGAAGAGGGCTTCAACGTCTTTCGCGAAGTGTTTCCGGAATACACGGTCTGCATGGTGCACGGCAAAATGAAACCGAAGGAAAAGGAGGCGGCGATGCAGCGGTTCGTGTCGGGCGAGGCGCAGATACTGGTGGCAACGACGGTAATCGAAGTGGGCGTGAACGTGCCGAATGCGTCGGTGATGGTGATTGAGAGCGCCGAACGCTTCGGACTGTCGCAGTTGCACCAGTTGCGGGGACGTGTCGGACGGGGCGCCGACCAGTCATTCTGCGTGCTGGTCACCTCGCCGAAGCTGAGCGGCGAGATGCGCAAGCGGCTGGAGATTATGGTGCAAAGCAACGACGGCTTCGAAATTGCGGAAGCGGACATGCGCATGCGTGGCCACGGCGACCTGGAAGGGACGCAGCAGAGCGGTATCGGCTTATCCCTGAAAATCGCCAGCCTGACGACCGACGGCCGGATACTCCAGTCTGCCCGCGACCTCGCCGAACGGATATTGAACGAAGACCCTCCGCTGGAATCACCCCAAAACCGCCTGCTCCACGAACGCCTCCACACACTCTTCGGCCAAAAGACGGACTGGGGACTGATTAGCTGAAAAACAGTGATTAGTGATTAATGGTTAGTGGTTAATGGTTAATGATTAATACGAATCGGCAGTAGCGACGAAGGGCTGCCGCTACCGTCGTTGTAGAGGCGCGATGCATCGCGTCTCTACGGATTCGCATAACAAATTGATTGATATGATCATCTGCGTTATTAGATTTGCACAGGTCAAATAATATCTCTATCTTCGGGCTATTATTGAAACATATATTATACTTTTGCACGAAGAAAGAAATTGGTAAATGGTTAATGGACATCGCCAAATACGTAGCTACGGCCATTTTTCTAACATCCATACTGGGTGATATGAATGAAAAATGGCAATTGTATGCGGTTGCATCCGGCACGATTGTGATTTGTTTGATAGCGGGTTTATTATTAATTAGAGAAAGGAGATGATTATGGGTGCGTATATTATTTGCACACTGTTGATTGTAATTGCGGTCGCAAGTTTGATTTATTTCCATTACGAGGATAGGAAGTCAAAATCAACAAAGTAAAACGGGTTAGGGCTGCCTTCGGGCAGCCCTTTTATAACCGGCGCGACGGGTTGCAGGTTCGATGTAGAGACGCGATGCATCGCGTCTCTACGTGGCGGGAACAACCGCTTTAATCACTAAACATTAACCACTAATTTCATTCGTCTGTGTAAGCATTTGAAGATTTTCATGTACATTTGCAGACCAAACCTTGCAAAAAGTAAAACTTTGGTCTGCAAAATGAGGGTATGAAAAGTATCGAGCGAAAAGAGTATATGAATACGCTTATCGGGTTGCGTGATAAGAACCTGATAAAAGTTCTCACGGGCGTGCGGCGTTGCGGGAAATCGACTGTGATGCGGATGTTTCGTGATTATTTGATTGCTGACGG
>JAISEZ010000195.1 GCA_031263835.1 Tannerella sp. | reverse complement strand
GACAGTCCGGCTGCCGAACAGCTTGCGGTCTATTCCACCGGCGGACAGTTGCTGTACCGTGTGCGGAAGCCGTCCGGTCAGGCCGCGTTCGAGTGGAACCGTTTGCTGCGCGGCGTGCTGATAGTCCGCGGCAGCAGCGGATGGGTGAAGAAAGTCGTAAAGTGAAAACCGTTCGGGTTTGAGCATACCGACTGAACCGTAATTGATCACCGCGGAGATACGGAGGACACGGAGAAGTGCACGGCAGAACGCCGCAGTTTCTCCGTGATCTCTGTGCCTCCGTGTTTTTCAATTTTATTTTTAGGGGTTTTTTCCCGAAGCAACGTTACGGCGACAGTACAATAATAAAAACAGGACTATCCCGCACAAAGTATAACAGAGAAATGATTTAAAAAGGAAAAAGATGAAAACGAACAACCGGTTGAATTTGATTCTGCTGAAGCGGCGGATGATTCGCTTCGCGTGCAGTATGTTCATGGCTGCAGGTGTATTTTGCGCCTGTACCGGAGATCTTTCGGACGACGTGGAGAAACTGAGAGAACGCGTGACCGCACTCGAAGCGTGGCAGCAGACAGTGAACGGCAACATCTCGGCCATGCAGGGGCTTATCAGCGTGCTGCAGGCCGGTGATTATGTGGAATCGGTGACGCCGCTGCCCGACGGTTCGGGCTACACGATGACCTTTGTTCACCATGAGCCGGTTGTCATACGTCATGGCGCTACCGGAAACGCAGGGCTGCAGATCGGCGTAGAACAGATAGACGGCGTGTGGTACTGGACGCATGGCGGCGAACGCATTTCGGATGGCGCGGAGGGTTATCTCCGTGTCTCGGGCATCACGCCACAGGTGCGTATCAACCCGGAATCATTCGAATGGGAAACCTCTGTCGACGACGGCGTCACGTGGACTTCTTCCGGCGTGCAGGCCGCCGGCGAGTTGGCTTTCCGCGAGGTAGACACTTCCCATCCCGATTATGTAACCGTAACGCTTGCCGATGAAGCATCGACCGTTATCCTGCTGCCGAAGCGTAAGAACGAGCCGCGCATCCTCTCGTTTGCGTTCAAAGCCTCGGACAATCCGCTGTCGCTTCTTTATGATGTGGCATGTGAAATAAACGATTCCGTGATACGGGTGCTGGCTCCCTATGTCATGGCAGACAGGCAGCTGACGCCTGTATTCACGTTTGAAGGCCAGAGCGTGCAGATTGGAGATCAGGTACAGGAAAGCGGCGTCACGCGCGTGGATTTTTCCTCGCCGGTCGTTTATACCGTGCGCGACGCATCGGGCAAAGCCGGAAGATACACCGTCAAGGTGTATGCCTTCAACGGTCTGCCGATCGTTCATATCGACACCCGCAAGCAGCCGATCAATTCGACGGAAGACTATGTGAACGCTACCATCTCCGTTACGAATACGCTGAACGGAAATGACTATGAGGGGAGCATGAGAATTCGGGGACGCGGCAATTCAACCTGGACGTTCTTCCCCAAAAAGCCCTATCGCATCAAACTCGACGAAAAAGCCTCCATGCTCGGTATGCCTTCGGATAAAGACTGGGTGCTGCTGGCCAACTATTCCGACAAATCACTGTTGCGGACAGCCGCCGGTTTTGAGCTGAGCCGGCTCACGGGGATGCCCTGGACGCCGCGAATGCAATACGTAGACGTCTTTCTCAACGGCAAATATGAAGGACAGTATCTCCTGGGGGAACATGTGAAAGCCGGTCCGGATCGAATCAATGTGGGTGACGGCGGATTTGTCGGCGAATTTGACCCCAATTTCTATGAGCAGGAACCCTTCTATGCCATCTCGGCTTCCTACAAATACCCGTATACCTTTAAGGAACCGGATCCGGCTACGGTGGAAAATACAGCGTATTTCATGAACCTGATCAACAATTTTGAAGCTGCACTCAAACGCCGCGATTTCAGCGCTGCAACCGGATACCGGAACTATATCGACGTGGAATCCTTCGCCCAGTGGTATATCATCAGCCAGTTTATTGCCTCCATCGACCCAAACAGATACTATTTCGTCGAAAACAGTACGGACGGCCGGCTCCGTCGCGCGCCTATCTGGGACCTGGATTGCAGTTTCGGTTATGCCTATCCTCACTGGGTTGTAGCCAATGAAATAGGGCCGGAGCACAAAGTGGAAGGTTACGAATATTGCAGCGAAATGCTCGAAGACCCCTATTTCCGGCAAGCGGTCAAAAAATACTGGATAAAGATGAGAACAGGCGATCTCCCGCTGCTCTATCAGTTCATCAATGAAACGGCACAACAGATCCGGTTTTCGGCGCTGGCTAATTACGAACGGTGGGATGACACGTTTGCGGGAACCATCATAAAGGAATCCATCCTCCAAAAATGGGAAAACGAAGTGCAGGAACTCAAAATCTTCCTTTCCAGGCGTGCGGTATGGATGGATGCGGTGACGGCAAACTGGTAGTGCGTACAGGCTCAGGCCAATGTCATCAAGTTAAGGATTGAAATGCCGTACGGCCGCTCCCGGAGGGAGCATATCTAGATAGGCAGTATCCTCAGGATACTGTAACAAAAGCCGTAACACACATTCCCTGCCTGCATCGCAGGCAAACAGAGCCTTGCCGGTTCCGGAAAACGTGCCTGCCCGATTCGGGCGGATGACGGTGACGGCTGTCTTTTTGACCGGCCTATTTGGGTTTGCCTGCGATGCAGGCAGGGAATGTGTGTTACGGCTTTTGTTACAGTATCCTGAGGATACTGCATAGCCAGATATGCTCCCTCCGGGAGCGGCCGTACGGCATTTCAGCCCTTGACTTGATAACATTGGGCGCAGGCTGCGCTTGCCATCCTGTGATTTTCGTGAACAGGCTGGTGGATGAATCGGGTCATCCCGTGCATCGAAGTCCTTGAGCGTAGCCGTTGGCCATTACGGATGCCCCCGGCCGTTTGGAATGATACACGGCGGCGGCGGTTGCGGCTGTCGGCAGTATGACCGCAGGCCTCTGTCTGATGAATGTATCATTCTTTGTGTCCGAAATATACGCTTTCTTCTTTTTTTTCGTTATGTAGTCAATGGTTCAAATGAAAAATCGGAATGATTGACTATATAAAAGGGGACATTGTGGAACTTTCTCCCGCGCGGATGGTGATGGATTGCTGCGGCGTAGGCTATGAAATCCATATTTCGCTGACGACATACGGCGCATACCGGAATCAGTCGTCGGGGAAAATTTACACCTGCGAAGTGATTCGCGAAGACGCCCGTCTGCTGTACGGTTTTGCTACCAGAGAGGAACGGGAAGTGTTCCTGCTGCTGATTTCCGTATCCGGCGTCGGGCCGAACACGGCGCGGATGATTCTGTCGTCCATGCCGCCGGCCGAACTGATTGATACCATCGCCGCCGGTAATGAACAGGTGTTGACGACGGTCAAGGGCATCGGTTCGAAGACGGCGCAGCGCGTCATTGTCGATTTGAAGAATAAGGTGAAAACGGCCGCAGGAAAGGCGAGCGACAGCGCCGCGGTTGCACCGGGGTACGGCGAAACGGCCGACGAGGCCGTCTCCGCGCTGGTCATGCTCGGATTCCAGAAAGCCGCTTCGCAGAAAGCGGTGCAAACTATCCTGAAGAAATCGTCCGGAAAACCGGATATTACCGTGGAACAGCTTATCAAGACGGCGCTCAAAATGCTTTAATGGAAAGGAAGGTCGGACATCGTTCACACGTCGGGCGCAGGTATGTAGCAGGACTGTTGGCCGTGATGCTGTCGGGTGCGGTTGTTGGCATCCCCGGCGCGCACGCCCAGCAGGAAACCGTGCGCGCCGAACAGCCTCCCGCACCCGCAGATACCGTCAAGTCGCGCTACCCGGTCTCCAGAACGACTGCCCGCGAATACAAAAGGGACCTGGTGGAGCAGTCCCCGGCCGACCTGCAGGACCCGGAAAACCTGAAAACGGTGGTGGAATACGACTTGCATACGGGCATGTACATCATCCGTACCAAAGTCGGCGACATGGAAATCGAAACGCCCATCACGCTGACGCCGGAGGAATACCAGGACTACAGCCTGATGGAGTCCATGCGCGCCTATTACCGGCAGCGGAACGAAGAGAATTTCAGGAACGAAAAGAGCGGCGGGTTCAGCCTGTCCGACATGCAGTTCAACCTCGGCCCGGCCGAGAAGCTGTTCGGCCCGGGCGGCGTACGCATGAAGACGCAAGGCTCGGGCGAGGTGATTCTGGGGATGAAAAACAGCAGCACGAAAAATCCCTCCCTGCCGGAACGTTCGCGCAGCCGGACGTATTTCAATTTCGATACGAACATCCAGGTAAGCATGCAGGCGTCGGTCGGCACCAAAATCAATTCCACGCTGAACTACAACACCGAATCGACGTTCGGCTTCGACGCCTCGCGCCTGAATCTGGGATACAGCGGCGAAGAAGACGAAATTGTCAAGAAACTCGAAGGGGGCAACGTGAGTCTGGCCACCGGCAACTCGCTGATACGCGGCGGCGCGGCGCTGTTTGGCCTCCGTACCGAACTGCAGTTCGGCAAGCTCCGCGTCAATGCCCTGCTGGCACAGCAAAATTCCGAGAGCCAGACGGTCACCTCCAAAGGCGGCGCCCAGACGAAAAACTATGAGCTGCACATTGACCAGTACGACGAAAACCGTCACTTTTTCCTGGGTTTCTATTTCCGGGAACATTACGACCAGGCCATGTCCAAACTGCCTTACATCTCTTCCTCCGTGACCATCAACCGGATTGAAGTGTGGATTACCAACAAGCGCAGCAACTATAACCAGTCGCGCAACATCGTGGCGTTCTCCGACCTGGGAGAAAACCGGCACATTTCCAACCCCCAGTTTCAGCCCATCGGTTCGCTGGAAGTTCCCCACAACGAAGCCAACACGCTATACCGGACGCTGAACAGTTCCGCCTATGCCGCGGCGCGTGAAATCGGCACGGTGACGCAGACGCTGAACCAGTTTATCGACGGAGGAATGGATTATGAAAAGATAGAAAGCGCCCGCCGGCTGGAATATAACGAATACAAATACAACAAGCAGCTGGGATATATCTCTCTGCAGGCGAAGCTTCAGCCCGACGAAGTGCTGGCGGTAGCCTATGAATATACATACAACGGAAATGTATATCAGGTCGGCGAGTTTTCGACGGACAATTCGGAAAATACGAACAGCTGTCTGTACCTCAAGCTGCTGAAGGGCACCAGCCTGTCGCCGTCCATGCCTTTCTGGCATTTGATGATGAGAAACGTCTATCTGCTGCCCTACGCCAATTCCGTGCAGAAGGACAAGTTTCGCCTGGATATTCTGTACCAGAGCGACACGTCGGGCGTGTACATCAACGCCATTCCGGAGGGCAACATCGCCAACCAGATTCTGCTGCGCGTCATGAATCTCGACCGCCTGGACGCGAACAACGAACCGCATCCGAACGGCTTCTTCGACTTTCTGGAAGATTATACGATTCAGACCGACTACGGAAGGATTATTTTCCCCGTGGTCGAGCCGTTCGGTTCCCATCTCCGCAGGGCCATCGGCAACGACGCCCTTGCAGACAAGTACGTGTTTCAGGAACTGTATGACTCTACCCTGACCATCGCGCAGCAGATTGCCGAAAAAAACAAGTTTATTCTCCGCGGCGAATACAGGTCGTCCTCCTCGTCCGAGATTCAGCTGGGAGCAACCAACGTGGCGCGAGGCTCGGTCGTCGTGACGGCGGGCGGCAGTCCGCTGATTGAGAACGTGGATTATACGGTTGATTATATCTCCGGCATCGTCACCATCCTGAACGAAAACATCATCACCAGCGGCAAGCCCGTCCGCGTGGCGCTGGAAAACCAGTCCACCTACACCATGCAGCGCAAGACCATGATGGGTATGGACCTGCAGTACGAGTTTTCGAAAAACTTCACGATGGGCGCCACCATCATGCACCTGTCCGAGATGCCGGTAACCACCAAAACGGCCATGGGCGACGAATCCATCAAGAACACGCTGTGGGGAACGAACCTGTCCTACCAGACGGAAAGTCAGTGGCTGACCAATTTCGTGGACAGGCTGCCGCTGCTGAACCTGACGCAACCCAGCCGCATCAACCTCAACGCGGAATTTGCGCACCTGATTGCCGGTCATTACGAAAGCAAATACACCGGTCAATATTCCTATCTGGACGACTTCGAATCGACCCAGAGCCAGTTCGACCTGCTGAATCCGTATCCGTGGGCTTTGGCCAGCGTACCGTATGACAATTCGGCGGATGCGCTTTTCCCGGAAGCCTCGCTGGTCAACAACGTGGATTACGGAAAGAACCGGGCGCTGTTTGCATGGTATTACATCGACGGCATCTTTACGCGCAAAAACTCCTCCCTCCGCCCCTCGCACCTGAACGACAACGACCTGTCGAACCACTACGTGCGGGCGGTCAGGTATGAAGAACTGTTCCCCAGAAAGGAACTGACCTACAACGAAAACAATTCGCTGTATGTCCTGAATCTCGCCTACTATCCGGAGGAGCGCGGGCCGTACAATCTGGACGCCGACAATATCCTGTCCGACGGCCGCCTGGCCCGGCCCGAAAAGCGATGGGGCGGCATGATGCGGCGCATCGAGCAGAGCGATTTCGAGGTGGCCAACATCGAATACATCGAGTTCTGGATGATGGACCCGTTCATCTACAACCGGGAATCGGCCACGGGCGGCGACCTGTATTTCAACCTTGGCGAAGTGTCGGAAGACATCCTCCGCGACGAGAAGAAGTTTTTTGAAAACGGTTTGCCGGTTGACGGCAGCACGAATATGGTTGACACGACGGTCTGGGGGAAGGTGCCCCGCCAGCAGAGCACCGTCTATGCGTTCGACAACACCCCCGGTACGCGCGGTCTGCAGGACGTCGGACTGAACGGCCTCTCCACCGAAGAAGAAAAGCGTTTCCCTGCCTATCAGCAATACCTGGAGCAGCTGCAAAGCAAACTCTCGCCCGAAGCGCAGATGCGGATGACCGCCGACCCGTTTTCGCCGCTGAACGACCCGGCCGGCGACAACTATCATTACTTCAGGGGTTCGGACTTTGACCGGGACCAGGTGGACATCCTCACCCGCTACAAGCATTACAACGGGACGGAAGGCAACTCTACGGCGTCGGAAGATTCGCCCGAACGGTACGACGTCTCCGCCAAAATGATTCCCGACGTGGAAGACCTGAATCAGGACAATACGCTCAACGAGAACGAGAAATATTACGAATACAAAGTCTCCATCCGTCCCGAAGACATGAGCGAAGGACAAAACCACATCGTGAATAAACGGGCGGTCAACGTGAAACTGGCGAACGGAACGACCGAGAACGTCAACTGGTACCAGTTCAAAATACCGGTGAAGGAATTTCTGCGGAAAATCGGGACGATTCAGGATTTCAAGACCATCCGGTTCATGCGCGTGTATATGACGGGATTCAGGGAGACGACCTACCTGCGCTTCGGAACGTTTGCGCTGGTGCGCGGCGACTGGCGGGTTTACGCGCAGGACCTGTCCGGCCCGAATGCGGCGCCTTCCGCCGGCCGGCTGGACGTCATGTCCGTCAATATCGAGGAAAACGGCGACCGGCTGCCGGTGAACTACATCTTGCCGCCGGGCGTCACGCGGATGATTGACCCCAACCAGTCGCAGCTTGTCCAGCAAAACGAACAGGCGCTCTCGATGAAGGTCACGAACCTCGGTTCGCAGGACGCAAGAGCCATCTACAAGACTGCCGCTTACGACCTGCGCCGCTACAAGCGGTTGCAGCTTTTTGTCCATGCGGAGCAGTTGATTGCGGACGATGCAACCGAACTGAGCAACGGGGAATTGTCCGTCTTCATGCGCATGGGGTCGGACTACAAGAACAATTACTACGAGTATGAAGTGCCGCTGAGCCTGACGCCGCCCGCGCCGCCCGGCGGATATACCGACAACGAGGCTGACCGGGCCATCGTCTGGCCGGCGGACAACATGATTAATTTCAGCACGGACGTACTGACCAACCTGAAGGTGAAGCGCAACCGCGCCAAACGGAACGGCGAAGCCGGCGTCACGTTCTATACCGTCTATTCGGAATTTGACCCGGAGAATACGCGGAATAAAATCAGCGTGGTCGGGAATCCGAGTCTGGCCGAGGTGAAAACCGTTATGATTGGCGTACGCAACAATTCAAAAGACCTCAAGAGCGGGGAGGTATGGGTGAATGAACTCCGCATGACCGATTTTGACGAGGACGGCGGCTGGGCGGCCAATGGCAATTTGAATATCGCCCTGTCCGACCTGGGAACGATGAATGCCAGCGGACGCATCGAAACCGTCGGGTTCGGAGGGCTGGACCAGTCGATTGGCGAACGCAGCATGAACGATTATACGCAGTATGCCGTCACGGCAACCGTGCAGCTGGGCAAGTTTTTCCCCGAAAAGGCGCAGGTGAATCTCCCGCTGTATTACGCCGTTTCGCGCGAGACGACGTCGCCCAAATACAATCCGCTGGACCAGGATATTCTGCTGCAGGATGCGCTGGACGCCGTCGCGACGAAAGCGGAAAAGGATTCGATTAAGGGCTTCTCGCAGGACCAGATTTCCCTCAGGAGCATCTCCATGAACAATATGCAGATAGGCATAAGAAGCAAGAATCCGATGCCTTACGATCCGGCCAACTTCTCGTTCAGCTATGCCTTCAGCGAAAACAAGCGTACCAATCCCGAAACCGAGTATGAAACGACGAAGAATTATCAGGGAAACCTGAGATACGGCTATACGCCGTATGCCCGTCCGCTGGCGCCTTTCGCCAAGCTGGAGAGCAACAGCCCCTATACCCGCTACATCAAACAGTTTGCGCTGAGTTACCTGCCCTCCAGCCTCGGTTTCCAGAGTTCCATGCTGCGCAATTACTACGAATTGCAGTTGCGCGACATGAGCAACCTGAACACCGGCAGAAACAACCTGATTCCTTCGTTCAACCAGAGTTTTTACTGGGACAGGGGATTCAACGTCCGCTGGAGTCCGCTGAACAACCTGAACGCCGAATTTTCATCCAACACAAATGCCCGGATTGAAGAGCCATACATGCAGGTCAACAAGAAACTGAATCCGGACCAGTATAAGGTCTGGAAAGATTCCGTGCTGAAGAGCATCGCCGATATGGGACAGCCCCTGCTCTACGACCAGCGGGTGAACGTGACCTACACCATGCCGCTACAGTATTTCCCCATACTGGACTGGATAAGCAGCAACATCTCCTACGACGCTTCGTACAACTGGGAACGCGGCGCCTTCATCGACGAGGAGGTCGAAACCGGCAACGCCATCCGCAACCAGCGGCAGCTCAATTTTCAGGGCAGCCTGAATCTGCTGTCGCTCTACAACAAAAGCAACTTCCTGAAGAAGGTCAACCAGAAGTTCAGTTCCTCGACCGTGCAGACGCCTCCCCCCCAGCAGCGCAACCCGCGCGGCGGCGCCAGCACCGAGAAGAAGCCGCGCGTCAAGTTTGAAACCACGGTCACGTTAAGTCCCGACAGCGACGTAATCGTCCCCCACGGGCTGGTGAACAAGAAAATCCACCTCACCGCCCGCCGCACGTCGGACAGTTCCATCTACCGCGTCCGTTTCAAGGCCATTGACTACGCGCGCGTCCGCATCCTGAACCGCGATTCCGTCACGCTGAAACTGACGCTGTATCCCGGCCCGCCGCCGGCGGAAAACGCCCTGACGAAAATCGCCGAATACGGCACACGCTTCCTCATGTCCGTCCGCCGCGTCAACATCCAGTACTCCCTGACCGACGGGATGCGGCTGCCCGGCTTCCATCCCACCGTCGGCGACTGGCTGGGGCAGGCGACCACGCCCTTCGGGACGGCTCCCGGCTGGGGATTTGCGCTGGGCGACGTCCGCGAGAGCTACGTCGCCAAAGCCGTCGATAACAACTGGATGATCATGAGCGAAGAAAACATCACCCCGGCCATGCTCAACAGCGCGAAGACCTTTTCCGGCATGGCCACGCTGGAACCGTTCTCCGGCATGAAAATCGACCTCGACGCACGCTGGGTCGATACGCGCGACACCGAGATACGGTATATGTATAAAGGTATGCCGACGACCTACGGCGGCACATTCACCATGACCACCATCACCTTTGGCGGCATGTTTGCGAGCCTGGGCGACGCAAGAGACGGCTACCGTTCGAAGACCTTCGACCGTTTCGTGAGCAACCGGGAGATGATTGCCTCGCGCCTCGAAAACCGCTATGCCGGCACACGCTATCCCGAACACGGCTTTCTGGAGGGCACCTCCCTGGCCGGACAACCCTACAGCCCCTCCAGAGGCGCCGTCCGCGCCAACTCGCCGGACGTACTGATCCCGGCCTTCATCGCCGCTTACACCGGAAAGGACGCCGGCCGCGTCGGACTGACGCCCTTCCCCGCCATCACCGGCCTGTTGCCCAACTGGAAAGTTTCGTACGACGGCCTGATCCGTTTCCCCCTGATCAAGGACTGGTTCAAATCGCTGCTGCTGACCCACCAGTACCGTTGCGTCTATTCGGTCGGGACTTACAACTCCTACCTGAACTGGGTCAATGCCGGCGACGGATTCGGATTCGTGCGCGACGTCTTCAGCGGCGACCCGACGCCCTCGTCCGCCTTCGAGATTTCCACCGTCAGCTTCAACGAGCAGTTCAGCCCGCTGATCGGCCTCGACGCCACCCTGCTCAACAACATGACCGCCGGCGCCAAAATACAGAAAATACGGAACATCAGCCTGAACATATCTTCCTTTCAGGTGGTGGAGACCGTTTCCGACGACATCACGCTGAGCATCGGATACAAATATGCGGACTTCAACCGGGTGCTGAAGCGGAAAAAGAAGGGCGATTTCAACAACGACCTGACCGTACGTCTGGATCTCTCGCAACGCACCAACCAGTCGCTGATTCGCAAAATCGAAGACATGTCCGCCCAGATGACGCAGGGCGCTTCGGTGCTGAGCATGCAGTTCTCGGCCGACTACGCCTTCAGCAAAGCCGTCACCATTCGCGCCTTCTACGACCAGCAAATCAACCGTCCGCTCGTCTCCAGCGCCTCCTACCCCACCTCCAACTCCAACTACGGCATCAGCCTCCGCATGTCCCTCGCACAATAAAAGGGTCATCAACTTAAGGGTTGACGCCGGAAGGCGTCCAACATGGGAATGATGAATGATTAAAGCTGTCGTTACCGCACTTAGTGTCGCTACCGAGTCATTCGCCGGCATAGAAAATTTAATTGCTTTCCCTCTTTACCGGGTGAATTGGGTGCATTTCAGTTTGTCGCATCACGCCGCAGGCGTAGCCCAATGTCATCAAGTGAAGGCCTGACGCCGGAAGGCGATGGTTTTGTTCATAAATATGGAAAATATAATATTAACACGGAGACACGGAG
>JAISEZ010000088.1 GCA_031263835.1 Tannerella sp. | reverse complement strand
GTTACTGACCGGACAGAACCTGAACCTGCACGGCATTCTGGGCGTCTCGATGACCTCCTTTTTCACCTGCGCCGAAATACTTGGCTGGGAAACAGCAACGAAAGGGCTGGAAATTAGTGGTTAGTGATTTACGCGGCGGAAATGAATGATAAATGATTATAAAGCTGTCGTTCCCGCCGCCCGTCATTGCGACGAAGGAAGCAATCCAGACAGGCCCGCTTGCCGGATAGCTTTGTTCCCCGCGTAGAGACGCGATGCATCGCGTCTTTACTTTGCCGGTCGTTAACTGTCTGTTAGTCACTCACCTGTTATGGACGTCTTCACACCGTTTTGCTAAGGGTGTCTTAGACGGGGCACTAAAGGTGCTTTAGACGGAGCACTAAAGGCGCCTTCACAAAATGCACCCGGAAGACGCAAAAAAATAACCGGATCGTTTTGATTCGGTTATCTTTTTCTCCATGTCTGTCTGTTTCAGAATCTTTTTTCCCGGATACGGGCTTTCTTGCCGGTCAATTTACGCAGGTAATACAGTTTGGCTCTGCGAACTTTACCGACCTTGTTCACTGCAATACTTTCGATAAACGGGGAATCGATGGGAAAAATCCTTTCCACGCCAACGTTTTCAGACATCTTGCGAACCGTGAAACGTTTCTTGTCGCCGTGTCCCGAAATGCGGATGACGACGCCTCTGTACTGCTGAACACGTTCCTTGTTTCCCTCGGTGATTCGGTACGAAACCGTCACGGTATCACCGCTCTTGAATGCCGGAAATTCCTTTCCCACGGCGAACGCTTCCTCTGCAATTTTAATTAAGTCCATTGTTTGATAGCTTTTTATTTATTACACCTCATTGATTGTTGAAACGCAATGTACCGGATCACTCATTTTCCGGCAGAGATTACGTAAAGCGGGGCAAAAGTAGGGAATATTTCGCTGACAGCCAAAATAGAATGACATTATTTTCCTGCCCGGATTCGAAACAGATGCAAAATAATCGACCGGAGAGAATGAGTTTCAGCAAATAACGTGTACATTTGTCCCGTTTTGAACAAACGATGATGAAGAAGATTTTCTATCCGGTTTTACTGTTTTACGCATTTTGTTTCCGTGCGTCCGCGCAAACGGAACCGACCCTGTTTGCAGAAATCAATCAGGCTGAAATGAATCACTGGGTTGATTCCGTATTCGATACGATGAGTGAAGACGAACGTATCGGACAGCTGTTTATGATGATTGCCTGGCCGAAATCCGACGCGAAGCATCTGCAGATGCTGGAAGAACACGTCCGGAAGGTGAAGTTTGGCGGCATCCTTTTCCAGAAGGGCGATCCCCCGACGCAGGCAGAGGTGACGAACCGCCTTCAGCAGGCGTCGCGTATCCCGCTGTTCATTGCGCTGGACGGCGAATGGGGCCTGTCGATGCGCCTGAGCGAAACGACCCGCTTTCCCAAAAATATGATGCTCGGAGCCATCGAAGACCTCCGGCTGATTGAGGCGTATGCGCAGGAAGTCGGCCGCCAGTGCAGCGAGATGGGGATTCATATCAATTTTGCGCCGGTCGTTGACGTGAACAGCAACGTGAACAATCCGGTCATCGGGCTGCGCTCGTTCGGAGAAAAACCGGAAGACGTGGCGGAAAGGGGCATGGCTTACGCCCGCGGACTGGAGAGCGCCGGCGTGCTTTCCGTAGCGAAACACTTTCCGGGACACGGCGACACTTCGGAAGATTCGCATCATACGCTGCCGGCCGTGCTTCGTCCGGCGAAAGAACTGGACAGTATCGAATTACTGCCTTTCCAGAGGTATATCGACGCCGGGTTTGCCGGCATCATGACCACGCATTTGTACGTGCCCGCCCTGGACGGCACGGAGAATCTGGCGACATCCATGTCCGGCAGGGTGATTACGGAGCTTCTGCAGAAAAAGATGGGTTTCCGGGGGCTGTGCATCACCGACGCGATGGAGATGAAAGGCGCGGTGACCCATCGCGCCGAAAGCCGGTCGGTGCAGGCCATCCTGGCGGGCAATGACATCGTACTGGCGCCCGACGCGCCGGAAAAAGAACTGGAGGCCGTCAGGCAGGCCGTTCAGGACCGGGTCCTGACGCAGGAATCCGTTCATGCCAAATGCAGGAAAATATTACAGTACAAATACATCGCCGGATTAAACCGCTACCGTCCGGTCGAACTGAAGGGGCTGTCCGGAAGACTGAACACGTCCCGCGCGGCCTGGCTGGCGGCCAGACTGAATGCGGAGGCCATTACCGTTTTGAAGAACGCGGACGGTTTTCTTCCCCTGAAGCAGCTGGACAAACGCAGGATAGCCGTGATTTCCGTCGGCAACGCTCCCGGAAACCGTTTCCCGGAAATGCTGAACAGCTACGAACCGCTTCCCTCCTACCGGATTACGAAGGAGACAAAGGAGGCGGATATCCGGAAGATGGCCGAAGAACTGGAGGCATACGACGCGCTTGTCTGCGGAATCTATCCCGGCCGGATGATGCCGCAGGCCATCCGGCAACTGGCGGAAAAGAAACGGACGGTCTGCGTTTTTTTTACCCTGCCCTACTTTTGCATGGAATACAAAGGCCTGCTTGATAAGGCCGGCGGGGTAGTGATGGCGTACGAAAGCACGCGCGAGGCGCAAAATTACGCCGCACAGGTTGTTTTCGGGGGCATTCCGGCCAGGGGGAAACTGCCGGTCACAGTGCCCGGACTGTTTTCGGCCGGCGACGGCATCGCCACGCAAAAGACGCGTCTGGGCTATCATCAGCCGGAAGAAGTCGGACTGGACGCCGCCAGACTTGACTCTGTTGACCTGATTGTCGGGGAAGGGCTGGCACAGCAGGCCTTTCCGGGCTGTCAGGTGCTGGTGGCCAGGAACGGGATGATTGTCTATCACAAGTCATTCGGCTATTTCGACTATCAGCAGAAACAGCGGGTGACGCCCGCCTCCGTCTATGATTTGGCGTCGGTGTCCAAAGCAACGGGCACGCTGCTGGCCGTCATGAAGGCCTATGACAGTAAACTGCTTACGCTGGATGCGCCGGTTTCCCTCTATCTCTCCGCCCTGCAAAATTCAGACAAAAGCGACCTGCGGGTAGAGGAACTCCTGTATCATCAGTCGGGACTGCCCCCCATCATCGCCTTTTACATGGATGCGATTGACCGGGACAGTTTCAGGGGAAACCTGTTCAGCCGGACAAAGACGCCGGTCTATTCGGTGAGGTACGAAGCGCAGACGTATGTGCGGACGGATTTCAAGTTTCTGCCAAACGTGGTTTCCGGAAGCCGGAAAGAGGGTTTCACCTCGGAAGTGGCCGCGGATTTCTACCTGACCGACTCGTTCCCGGCGATGATTATGAATGATATTTACGACGCCAAACTGAAACCCCGCGGGAAGTACGTTTACAGTTGCGTGAATTTCATCCTGCTGAAAATGATGGTGGAGCATCAGATGCGCCAGCCCATGGACAAACTGCTGGATACGCACTTTTTCAGCCGGCTGGGAGCGACCACTGCGACATACAACCCGCTGAAGAAGATGGACGTCTCGCAGATTGTGCCGACGGAGGACGACCGGTTTCTCCGCCGCCAGATACTGCGCGGCTACGTCCATGACGAAGGAGCAGCCTTTCAGGGAGGCGTCTCCGGAAACGCCGGCCTGTTTTCCAGTGCCGGCGATCTGGCCAAAATCCTGCAGCTTTACCTGAACGCCGGAACGTATGGCGGAGAAAGGTACCTGTCGGAAGCAACCTGCCGGCTGTTTACGGAAAGCAAAAGCCCGACCTCCCGCCGCGGACTGGGTTTCGACAAGCCGGAAGCCGATACCCTGAAATCGTCCCCCTGCAGCAGGCTGGCGCCGCTTTCCGCATACGGGCACAACGGTTTCACGGGCACGTGTTTTTGGGTTGACCCCGACCATCAGCTGGTATATATTTTCCTGAGCAACCGTATCTACCCGTCGCGGGTGAACGGCAAACTGTTTTCCCTGAAGATTCGCGAACGCATACAGGACGTCCTCTACCGGGCGCTCACCCCTTGATAGCATCCGGCCAGTCCCGATGATATTCATCGAAAAATTGAAGAGGCTCTTCCATTTTTCGATGCCACAATTGCCTGAAGATTATCCCGAAATGTCCCCTGGAACATTCTGCCGCACGTTGCGGGAGACGGTTCGCCATGGGTAGCCAGCCTCCTGCAGCGTGCAGGAAGCCGGTCACCCTGTGTTGCCGGCCTGCCGCAGCGTGCAGGAAGCCGGCTACCGTGTGTTGCCGGCCTCCTGCAGTGTGCAGGAAGCCGGTCACCCTGTGTTGCCGGCCTTTTTCCGGAAAGGAATCAATCAATGCGCTAACGGACATTCCGGGATTATATTCTCCTGCACGCTGCACCCTTCTTATTCCTTCCGGCGACGGAGGTCGTCCAGCAGGGCCAGCCGTTCCAGCGAAAACGTACGGTCGTGTGTCTGGAGATATTCCAGCAGGGTCTGCGCCTTTAGCAGCATGTCCTGCTGCTGCCGGCCGGAAAAGAGATAGCTCTCCTCAATCAGCGCCCTGGCGGCAATGTCCATGCGCAACATGCCGCCCCGGTCGTCGCCGTCCAGCGCCTGAACAATGTCTTCCGGCGCCGCGGTCATCAGAAAGTCCCGGTTCAGTTTCAGGGAACGGTAAACCGTCTGAATCTGTTCGGGTATCTGCCGGGTCGCGCCCGTTTCGCGCCGGCTGATTAGCTGGGCCATGACTTTCCCCAACTCCTCAATCTGTACCATGATGAAATCTCTCTGTACCATCTATTCTCCCGCCTTTGTCAGGGAATACGGTTTTTCGTCTTCGCTGAAGATGCGCTTTCTGTTGGGCGTCGCGCTCATCTCGAACGTCAGTTCCGCTCCGTCCCTGAGGTCGTCATACGTGATGTAGGCTTTCCGGTAGGGCCGGCCGTTGAGCCTGACGGATTTCACGTAGCACATGCGGTCGCTCACCCTGTCGGCCCGGATGACGATGGACTTCCCGTTTTCCAGATTCACTTTGAAGTAGGGGAAATAAGGCGCGCCGAGTACAAACTGGTCGGTGCCGGGACAGACGGGATAGAATCCCATCGCCGAGAAAATGTACCACGCCGACATCTGTCCGCAGTCGTCGTTTCCGCACAGGCCCGCAATCCCCTCGCGGTACATGCGGTTCATGATTTCGCGCACCCGGTACTGCGTCTTCCAGGGCTGCGAAGTCCAGGCATACAGGTAGGCGATGTGATGGCTCGGCTCGTTGCCGTGGACGTAGTTGCCCATGATTCCCTCTTCGGTGACGTCTTCGGTCTCGGCAAAGAACTCGTCGGGCAGGTGCATGGTGAAGAGCGAGTCCAGCCGCCGGACAAACGGCGCTTCTCCGCCCATCTCCCGAATCAGGCCGTTCACGTCGTGAGGCACGTAGAACGAGTAGTTCCACGAATTGCCCTCGATGAATCCCTGGCCGTGCGTGCTCAGCAGGCTGAAATCCGTTTTCCAGCTGCCGTCGCTCAGCCGGGCGCCGACAAACCGGAGCGAGGGCTGAAAGACGTTGCGGTAGTTCAGGGCGCGCAGCCGGTAGGCTTCGGCCGCTTCGGGACGCCCGGCCAGCTGTGCCGTGCGG
The DNA here is from genome assembly GCA_031263835.1 of Tannerella sp. Lineage (GTDB taxonomy): Bacteria > Bacteroidota > Bacteroidia > Bacteroidales > Tannerellaceae > Tannerella. The sequence goes on along the minus strand of JAISEZ010000088.1, from coordinate 3,297 downwards.
TAAATCGTCCAGTCGTCGTAGGCATACTCCAGCGTCATGGAAGCGCCGTCGTCCTTCACGTCCACCGGCACGTAGCCCCTGCGGATGTAGTCGCTCAGCCCGCCGTAGTAGGGCACGTTCGCCGTATGCTGCATGGCCTCCAGCGCCCGTTCCCGGTCGACGGGGATGCCTTTGGCGATGGCGTCGGCCAGGACGGAGACGGAATGATAGCCAATCATGCACCAGTTTTCATTCCCCATGTGCGACCATACCGGCAGCATCCCGTGCACGCTCTGCTCATAGTGCGCCAGCATGGACTCGACGATGTCGCGGCTGCGCCGGCGGTTGAGCAGGTTGAAGAGCGGATGCAGCGCCCGGTAGGTGTCCCAGACGGAAAAGACGGTGTAGTTGGCGAAGCCTTCGGCCCGGTGGATGTTGTGGTCGATGCCCCGGTAGTTCCCGTCCACGTCCATGTAGAGGGAGGGATGGATAAGGGCATGATAGAGGGAGGTGTACAGCATCGTCTTCCGCTCGTCCGGGCCTTCCACCTCCACGCACGCCAGTTCCCTGTTCCATTTGTCCGACGCCTCGGCGCGGAGCCGGTCGAAGGACTTGCCGGCCGTTTCGGCCTCCAGGTTGCGCAGGGCGCCGGCCGTGCCGACGGCCGAAAGGGCTACCCGGACTTCCAGCTCGGCGGTGGCCGACGGCTCAAACTCGAAGCAGGCGACAATCTTCCGCCCGCCGATTTCGGGGAAGTCCGTTTTGGGAAACTTTCGCCAGAAACCGGGATATTTCGGCGTCTCCCGGTCTTCGTACACGTAATGCGCGACGGGCAGGGAGAAGGAGATGGCGAAATAGGTGTAATTCACGCGCGACCAGCCGTTGGTGAGGCGGTAGCCGGTCAGCAGCGTGTCGTTTTCGACGCGCACGTTGGCCCACAGCGTCTTGCCGTCGTAGTTGTAGATGCCGTGTACCAAATCCAGAATCAGCTGTTTCTTCTCGCCCGCCGGAAAGGTGTAGCGGTGAATGCCCGTCCGTTCGGTGGCCGTCAGCTGCGCCCGTACCCGGTAGTCGTCCAGCACGACTTCGTAATAGCCCGGCTGCGCCTGTTCCGTGGCGTGCGAGAAACGGGAGCGGTAGCCCGTTTCCGGCTGTGCCGCCGTGCCGGGGTTCAGTTTCGGCGTGCCGGTGACCGGCATCAGCAGAATATCTCCCAGGTCGGAATGGCCGGTGCCGCTGAAATGCGTATGACTGAACCCGACAATCGTCGAATCATCGTACTGGTAACCGGCGCAGTAACGGTAGGCGTCCTTCTGGTAGTCCCCGTTGAGGTTGTGGGGAATCGTATCCGTATCGGGACTCAACTGGACGGCGCCGTGGGGCACGCAGGCGCCGGGAAACGTGTGACCCATCCGGGTGGTGCCAATCATCGGGTCGACCGGCAGCGCCGGCTTCTCCTGTCCGTATAGCCGGACAACGCCCAGCAGGGCGGCTAAAATAATGACTTTTCTTTTCATAGACGTACTTTCTTAGTGTATATTGTTTGCTTTATTCGGAGAAAGAGTACAGGATATTCTCCATTCTCCATTCTCCATTCTTCATTCCTTTTGTCACCTTGTCACGCTTGTCCCGACCGGTTCGCCGTCCATCACCTTTTGCAGGTTGCCGGCGGTATCCATGTCAAATACAATGAGCGGCATGTGATTGTCCCTGCAGAGCGTAATCGCCGTCAAGTCCATCACCTTCAATCCTGCGGCATAGATTTCGTCGAACGTGATTTCATCGTATTTCACGGCAGCAGGATTCTTTTCCGGGTCGGCTGTGTAGATGCCGTCCACGCGGGTGCCTTTCAGGATTACGTCGGCTTCGATTTCGACGGCACGCAGGCAGGCCGCCGTGTCGGTCGTAAAAAACGGATTCCCCGTACCGCCGGCCATCATCACGACATGCCCCTGCTGCAAGTGTTCGACGGCACGCTGCCGGCTGTAAAATTCGCCGACCGGTTCCATGCGGGTGGCCGTCAGTACGGTCGCTCTCACCCCCGCGGCTTCCAGCGCCGAATGGAGCGCCAGACTGTTAATCACCGTCGCCAGCATACCCATCTGGTCGCTCCTGACGCGGTCAAAACCTTTGGCCGCACCACTCAATCCGCGGAAAATATTTCCTCCGCCAATGACAATTCCGATTTGAATCCCCCTCTCGGCGACCGCCCTGATTTGCAGGGCGTACTCCCGTAGACGCACTTCGTCAATCCCGCAGGTCTTTTCGCCCGCCAGCGACTCTCCGCTCAATTTCAGCAGAATGCGATTGTATCTGTTCATAATTCAACTGTTTTGCGAGGCAAAGGTAGGCAAATTTTAAATCTAAACGACAGTCGCCTTTGACGGCTGTCTTTCTGATCGGCCTGATCGGGTTTGCCTGCAATGCAGGCACGGGGGCGCGAGTTACGGCTTCTGTTACATTATCCTGAGCAGTCTGACGGTTATTTCGAGGACGACAGGCAGACGTTGCTGCTTTCCGTCCTTCCCGATAATAATGTGATGGTATTTATACTGCACGCGGCATGGTTTGGTGCATCGGCAGCCATAATCATTTATCATTCATCTCACTAATCACTAACCACTAATCACTAATCACTGACAAAGGTGTAACATTTCGAGGTTTTGTTCGTCATATCTGTATAACATATAAAATAAAAGCAGTATGAAAGTAAAAGCAATTGTATGTAGTGTAAGTATGCTCGTTGTTTGCATGATGCTGACGGGCAGCTGTTTCTCGCCCCGGCGCGTCAAGGGAGACGGCCATCCGGTGACAAGAGTAATCGCCATAAGCGATTATAACGCTATTCAGTGTAGCGGCTCCATGAAAGTCGACTATACCCGGTCGGATGACGCGCCGGGACTGACCGTTACGGTCGACCGGAACATTTTCGAGATGTATGAATTCAGCGTGCATGACGGGACGCTGAGAATCAAACCGAAGGAAGAATACAAAGATGAACGGTTTGCTCCTACCCTGTTCACGGTGGTAACCAAATCCACCGCTCTGCGCAAAGTGGAGGCCGCCGGCAAGACCGAATTTACGGTCAACAGCCCGCTGCGGACGGATGAACTGAAATTCTCGCTGGCCGGCAGCACGAAGGTGAATTTGCGAGATTCCGTCATTCTGCGGAAACTGAATGTCGAACTTGCCGGCAGCGGTACGCTGAACGCCTTTGCCCTGGCCGGGGAAGCATTCGGCGGAACAATCGCCGGTTCGGGGAACATCCATCTGGGAGGACGGATTGCAACAGCCTCTTTCGAGATTGCCGGCAGCGGT
>JAISEZ010000308.1 GCA_031263835.1 Tannerella sp. | reverse complement strand
CTCACATAGAAAAAGTGAATACCAGCCAGCAGGGGCTGCTGTTGATGCTGAAATACGTCAACAAGGAAATACCCGTCTCAAGAACATACAAGAAAAATTTGAACTTCCGACCCTGATTACGGAGAATAATGTGAGGATGAGCCAATGAGCCAATATGCCGGTTCATTCTCTCATTTTTTCAAACGCCGGAAAAGTTATATCTTTGCATTCTAAAAAGATAGATATATGGCATTAAAACGCTTTGGGGTTTCTTTGGAAGACGAGCTGCTGGAAGCTTTAGACCAGTATGTGACGGAAAACGGATTTGCCAACCGTTCACAGGCGATACGTTTCCTTGTGGAGAAAAACGTGGCGGAAAAAAAATGGCAGTGCGACCACATCGTAGCGGGTACGATTGTTATTATGTATGACCAGGCGAGGAAGGAAATCGATTCGAAAATCACCGCCGTTCAGCAGCGTTATCAGGATGTCATGCTGTCTTCTTCCCAGTATTACCTGAATGAAGCTTTTTGCCTGCATATCGCCACGGTCACCGGCACGGCCCATCGCCTGACGGAACTTTCCGACCGGCTGATTACCATCAAGGGCATCAAACACGGCAAGCTGGTCATGAGCCGGGCCGACTGACCGGAGGGATTTGTTTATACACAGTTGCTTTTCATGAAACAGATACGATTGCTGATGATGTTTCTTTTCCTGTCGGCAGGCGTCTTTTGCGGGCGGGCGCAGGAAGACGGAACAGACCGGACGGAAGAAAAAACGGATTATACCGTATTCCGGATAAAGACTTCCGGTGTCGTGTCCACGAACGGGCTGACGCCGTTCTGGATTGCGAGTAACCGGTACGGCGCCGTGCCGCTGGAGGCCGCTAACGGCTGTCTGCAGGCGGGCGTCTTTCACCGTCAGCCGCTCGGGTCGGGGTGGGAGTGGAGCGCCGGCGCGGATTTGGTGGCTGCCACGCCGCGCTACCGGGCCGTCTATGTCCAGCAGCTTTTCGGCGCACTGACGTACCGCCGGCTGAGCTTGAGCGTTGGAAGCCGGGAGGGACGCCGGCATTACAGCCAGTCGCTGCTGGATTCCCGGCTGAGCAGCGGCGACATGGGCATATCGTCCAACGCCCGTCCCGTTCCGGAAATAAATCTGTATGTACCCCGGTTTATCACGCTGCCCTACACGGGCGGATGGTTGCAGGGAAAGGGGAACTTTGCCGCGGGACGCTCGTTCGATTCGGATTATATGGAATCCTTTCTCCGTCCGGATAAGTTTTATGTCAGGGACATGCTCTGGCATCACAAATCATTTTATCTAAGGGTGACGGATACGGAAAACGGATTCCCGGTCTCGATGACGCTGGGCATCCGTCACCTGGTTCAGTGGGGAGGCGTCTCGACGGACCCGCAGGCGGCGGTACGTGTGCAGCCCCGTTCGTTCAGGGATTTCATCCGGATTGTACTGGGGCAGTCGGGCGACGAACATGCCACGGCGTCCGACCAAATCAACGTACTCGGCAGTCAGTATGGCACGTATGACATGCATCTGGATTACGGGGGGGAACGGCTGGCCGTGAAAGCCTATTACCAGCATTTTTTCGACGACGCTTCGGGGATGGAACTGCAAAACGGCACGGACGGTTTGTGGGGAATACAGGTGGATTTTCCGCAATTCCCGTGGCTCCGCAGGGTAGTATTCGAACGCCTCCTGACGGTCAACCAGAGCGGCCCGTTTCATTTCATCGACTATGACCACAGCAAGTATCCGGGCTACGGCGGCGGCGGCGACGATTATTACAATAATGGCGAATACACCGCCGGACACGCCTATTTCAATCGCGGAGCAGGCACCCCGCTGCTGGTTTCGCCCGAGTACAACACCGACGGGACGCCGGGCTTCAAACATACGCGTGTCCGTGCATGGCATCTGGGCGCCGAGGGTTCCCTGACACAAGCCCTCTCCTGTCGCATACTGCTCTCGACCGTCGAAAGCTTCGGACGACCCTACCGGCCGACGCTGAAAAAAATGACGGGCGTTTTTTTCGTTGCGGATTTCAACTACGCCTTCCCCGGTGACTGGCTACTTTCCCTCTCCCTGGCTGCCGACCGGGGTTCGCTGCTGGGGAATCATACGGGATGCAGCATATCCGTCGCCAAACGGGGCTTAATCCGATAAGTAAATGAGCCAATGAGAGAATGTGAGAATGAGTCAATTCATTCTCACATTTGCTCATTGGCTCATTGTTTTTTTTGTTTTCCGATGAAAAAGCGCAGTTTCATATTCATGCTGCTGTTGATACGGATTTCCGTCTGCCTCTGTGCACAGGAAGAGTGGACGCCGCAGGATTCCGCGTGGTTGCAGCGTGTCCTGTCGGGCGAGGAAAAGCTGCAATTGAATGAAGAAACATTGAAAGCCATTCAGTCCGGCACGCTGATCTCCACCGACCACCCGGGGGAACTTCGCCTGAAACCGGGTGGCGGGGAATTGCCCATCCTGAAACTGTTTGAAGACGTCGCCAAACGGGACACGGACAGCCCCTCGCCCGCCGATTTGCCGCCGTTTGTTTATCTCAGGTATTTGCCGCCGCTGAAAGATTCCCCCGCGAAAGGCAATACTTTCACGGCAATTTCTTCCAGAACCCTCGCGGAACTGAAAGCCCTCGATGCACTGACGCCCCGGCGGGCGACGGTAAACGACCCTTCGACCATACGCTCCGGCGTGAACGGCAGTTTTTCCGCCGAGAGCATATTGCGCACCCTGTTCTGGCCCGACCATCGCGCCAGAATACGCAACGCACGAAACGCCGACGCATATAAAACATACAACCCGTTTTGACAGCGATAAATGCCGTATCCCCAATCCGAAGGCCTGGATATGAATAACCCCGTGCAGGCCGCAGGAGCAGCCCGGTTGTAGAGACGCGATGCATCGCGTCTCTACAGGCGGAACTGCATTCCTGTTGCACGGGATTATCCACCTGAAACGCCATCCGGCACAAAGTTACAGGCAAATCATCATGCGAATCATTCCGTAGCGACGAAGGGCTGAAAGCCCGTCATAACCCGGCCCGGCGGCAACGCCCCGGGGTATATGGAATGACGCACGCCCCTCCCTGCGCCCTGAACCGGCGGTCAGCGACCGAAGGGGAGTTAAAAGGCAACAGAGTATGTCTCCGCGGTGATATTTTATTCGGCTCTATAACGAATCGTGTGGGTAAAGAGGTTTCATATACAGGCAGGGTCAATGGTTGCTTATACGTGACGCGATATGGTTTTGTGCTCTGGCACGATGGCAGTTTCTACCGGAAATACTGAATTTGTGAAATACGGAAACATGGAGACACAGAGAACACGGAGATTCGTGTCTTTGCGGAACGACGAATCTCCGTGTTCTTCCGTGCAGGATAAGAGATTGCACGGAGGCCACAGAGAAAATGTGAGAATATGAGAATGAGCAAATGTGAAAAATGAATTTGCTCATTCTCACATTTTCTCCGTGTCCTCCGTGTCTCCGTGGTGATAATTTATTTTTAATGCCCGTAGAGTATAAATAAGTGATTGACGTAGATTATACCCATACAAAACCATGCCGCGTGAAATGTATCACGTATGGAAAATCATAACTTGCCGGCCGAACCGAGTACGTTATTGATTTTGTGCACGTAGAGCTTTTTCGCATTTTCGCGCGCCGGGCCTAAATATTTGCGCGGGTCGAACTCGGCCGGGCTTTCCGCAAAGACTTTGCGTATGGCGGAGGTCATGGCCAGACGGCTGTCCGAGTCGATGTTGAT
>JAISEZ010000022.1 GCA_031263835.1 Tannerella sp. | reverse complement strand
CTCAACAGCTGCCCAAAGAACCCGTCCGCGTAGAAAAACGCGCCGGACGCAATGACCCCTGTCCATGCGGCAGCGGCAAAAAATACAAAAACTGCCACGGAAAAGGACTTTAAAGCCGTATAAATGAATCTTTTCTTCAGAAAAGCAGATATCAATGACTGTTCCCGGATTCGTGAACTTGCCTCACGGATCTGGGAACCTGCTTATGGCTCTATACTATCCAAAGAACAATTAAACTATATGTTCGAGATGATGTATTCTGTTGAACATATTGAACAGCAGATGACGGAATTGGGACACGAATATTTCATTGCATACACAGATAACAATCCGGCAGGCTACATTTCCATTGAGAAAAAATCGGACGACATATTTATTTTTCAAAAAATATATGTGCTACCCGAATTACAGGGGAAAGGTCTCGGACGCTACCTGATAGAACAGGGAATTGCATATATTAAAGACATTCATCCATCGTCTTTTACTATGGAACTGTACGTTAACCGTCAAAATCCGGCAATCGGCTTTTACGAGCATTTGGGCATGAAAAAAATTGCTACGCGGAACCATGATATCGGCAATGGATTTTATATGAATGATTATATAATGTCAATGAGAGTTGAATAGTCACCCCTCACTCCTTATTTATCTCGTATCATGCGGCATAAATAAGGGCAGGTGGAGGGTTTTGCCGGCTACTAAGAGTGGATTTGGAGAATAAGGGATTTCAGCCCTTAAGTTGACGATATTATGCTCCGGACTGCGCCGGATTTGCGATACAAAAAAAAATAATCATCTGTTTTCCGGTGCATTTTTGAGGGGAATTGTTTTTCCGGTATTATCTTTGCGCGAAATATAGTTAATGTGCTGAATGACAAAACCGGGGCGGACAGAGTGGGCAGATGATATATTTCTTCTGAAACTGATTCAGAGGGGAGACAGGGCGGCGTTTAAATATCTGTTCGACTCTTTTTTTACGCCTTTGTGCCGGTTTGTCCGCATTTATGTGGGAGAACATACGATTGCGGAGGAGATCGCGCTGGATGTTTTTACGGCCATCTGGGAGAAAAGGGAAGGGCTGGAAATCAAAGTGACCTGGAAAGCGTACCTGTTCCAGGCGGCACGAAACAGGGCGCTGAATTATATCCGCGATAATGACCGTTTCGTAACCGTGTCGGACTGGTCGCTGCACGAAAAGGCGGAAAACGATCATTCGGTGGAATTAAAGGAACTGGAACAGCTGATCCGGGAAGCCATCTGTTCACTGCCGGATCTCTGCCGGAACATCTTTCAGCGGAGCCGGATAGAAAACCAGACCAACAAGGAAATTGCAGCGGAACTGAATATCTCCGTGAAATACGTCGAAGCGCAAATCACGAAAGCCTTGAAGTTTATCAAAAAATACCTGGGGGACTCCTATTCCTATCTCTGGTAAAATTGCCCCCCCTCCGGTAGACGGCTGAAAATTTTTTTTCAATAATTTGTAGGGTTCTTTCCGTTTGATGTGTCTTACTCGAAAAACATCATTGACAAACCATGGAACGACATATACCCTGGGATTTGCTGATATCTCATTTGAAAAAAGAAACCGGTACGGAGGAAGAGAAGGCGCTGGCGGTCTGGCGCACGACGGAAGGGAATGAATCCCTGTACGGAGAAATCGTAGCCCTGTGGCACGAAATTATCCGGGATTCCTCTTCCTATCATCCGGATACCGCATACTACTGGAAACAGATGGAAGCCCGGATGGCGGCGATGGAGAAAAGGAAAACCGTCCGCTCCATCCCTCTGTACAAAGCCGTTGCAGCCGCATCGGTTCTTCTCATTCTCTCGGTTTTCTCGGCTTATTTTGTCACCCGGAACTATTTCCGGCCCGACGTATCCACCCAGACATACAGGGCGCTGAACGGCAAGTCGCAAATGATCCTGCCCGACGGGAGCGTTGTCTGGCTGAATATCGGTTCGACGCTTTCTTTCGAGACTTCTTTTCCGAAGGATCGCCGGGTACTGCTGGACGGCGAAGCTTTGTTTGATGTCCGGCACGACACAAAATATCCGTTTGTCGTATCGACCGGCGATGTCCGGGTGGAGGTGTGCGGCACCCGTTTCAGTGTGGAAGCCTATCCGGAGCATGAAACAGTGAAGGTAAGCCTGCTGGAAGGCCGGGTTTCCGTTTCCGCCCGGGATCAGGAGCTTATGATGAATCCCGGCGACATGGCGTCCTACAACAGGAATACCCGCATTCTGTCGGAAATAGAAGGGGATGTCGTTTTCGAATCGTTCTGGGCGGATCATCACCTGTCGTTCGAGTCGAAGCCGCTCCGTGTGATCTGCATGTACCTGGAACGCTGGTATAACGTCGAAATAGAGCTGGATCCCGCCATTGCCGATACGCAGGTCTATACGTTTACCATTACGGACGAGCCGCTGGAAACAATCCTGCAGATTATGTCGCGCATCAACCCCATCCGCTATTCCTTTGAACAGGATAAGCGTTTGATAATAAAAGATGTTTCACCCTCTAAAAAGAAAATGCCTATGAAATAAACACCTGTCTGAAAAAAGAAAGCTGCCCGGAGAAATAGCCGGACAGCCTCCCGGAGAGAGTATCTCCATTGTGAAACAAAACACACGGGCCTCATCAAAATTGGACCTTTGGAAAGGCTCGAAATGTAAAATTTAACACATACAAAAATATGAATAATAAAAAAACATTCATGTATAAGTGCATGACTTTTTTCTTCTTCTTTTTCTCTTTGCATGCACAGGCGGGGGAAGCGCCCGACAAAATCACGCTGTCCTTTTCCGGCATTCCCTTATCGGAAGCGATCAAAAGGATCGAAACAGCAACGAAGTACACGTTCTTTTACGACGTCAACAAAACGGATCTCACGCAGTCCGTCAGTCTGAATGTGAAAAATTCGACCATTGAGGAAGCGATTGCCCAGCTGCTGGCATCGAGCAACCTTACATTCGAGATCACAGACCGTCAGATTGCGCTGTATCCCAAACCGGCGTCAGCCGGCCGGGCTGACCGGAAAGCGATTATCGGCACGATCCTGAATGAGGAAGACGAGCCGGTCGTCGGAGCCAATGTCGTGGAAAAGGGCACCACGAACGGAGTAATGACCGATATGGAGGGTAAATTCTCACTGAATGTGGCCGAAGATGCCACGTTGCGGGTATCGTATATCGGTTATGTATCGCAGGAAATCCCGGTGAAGGATCGGAAATTTCACTCGGTCACGCTGATGGAAGATCTGCAAAAGCTGGATGAAGTGGTGGTAGTCGGCTTCGGAACCCAGAGAAAGGTAAACCTGACGGGCGCCGTGGGCGTTGCCGACGCGGAAACATTCAAGGAACGTCCCGTGATGACCGCCTCGCAGGCGCTGCAGGGGATAGTGCCGGGCTTGCAGGTGATCCAGAAGAGCGGGAACCTGGAAGACCGGCCCAGTATCAACATCCGGGGTACGGCCACGATCGGCGAAGGATCCAGCGGAAGCCCGCTGGTACTGATCGACGGAATGGCCGGAGATATCAATGCGATCAATCCGCAGGATATTGAAAGCGTTTCGGTACTGAAAGACGCCGCCTCGTCGTCCATCTACGGTTCGCGGGCGCCTTTCGGGGTGATCCTGGTTACGACCAAAAAGGGAAAATCGGGCAAACCGACGCTGAACTACAACAACAATTTCCACTGGAGCGATCCCGTCACGCTCCCCAAGTGGATGGATTCGTACACGTTTGCGCTCTACTGGAACGATGCAAGCATCAATTCGGGGACGTCGCCCTATTTCAACGACGACCATCTGCAGCGTATCATCGACTATCAGAACGGGACGTTAAAGGCAAGCGTGCCGGAAAGCACGACGAATCCCGGATTCTGGCTGGACGGCTACCTGCACGGGAACGACAATCAGGATTATTATGACGTCATGTACCGCAGCTGGGTCTTCTCGCAGGAGCACAACGTCAGCCTGAACGGCGGGAACGACCGTTTTACGTATTATACCTCCGCGCAGTTCCTGGATCAAAACGGGCTGATCGAGTTCAACCAGGACAAGTACAAGCGCTACACGGGAACCATGAAGCTGAACGTGCAGGCGACGGACTGGGCGCAGCTCAATGTGAGCAACCGCTTTGTCCGGGAAGACTATAAGCGCCCTTCCTACGTCCGCAGCGATTTGTGGGGCAATATCGGTCGCCAGGCATGGCCTACGCTGCCGCTGTATGATCCCAACGGATACCTGTACGACACGCCGTCTCCCCCGCTGAAAATACGCGATGGCGGCGACGGCATTTATCAGACCGACAATATCTACCTGCAGGCGCAACTGGTGCTCGAACCGGTGAAGAACTGGAAGACCTTCGCCGAGTTTAACTACTGGATTAAAAATGCCAATACGCACTGGAACATTCAAAAGACGTACAACCACAATGTGAACGGGGATCCTTTTATCTCCAACACCAGCTCGCACGTACACGAAGACCAGCTAAAGGATAACTATGCCAATACGAATATGTATTCGGAATATATCCGCCAGTTGAGTGACCATACGTTCAAAGGCATGGTCGGTTTCCAGTCGGAAATGTCGACACGGGTTCAATTTTCGGCCCAGCGGGAAGGGATCATTGTACCCGAACTGCCGGAAATAGACCTGACTACCGGTATTGATAACAGCGGAAACCCGGTTGTCCCAACGGTGGGCGGTTCGCGCGACCACTGGTCGACGGCAGGATTCTTCGGAAGGATCAATTACGATTACAGGCAGAAATACCTTTTGGAGGCCAACCTCCGCTACGACGGCACGTCCCGTTTCAGGGCCGAAACGCGGTGGGTCTGGTTTCCTTCGGTTTCGGTCGGCTGGAATATGGCCTACGAGGATTTCTGGAAACAGCTATCGCCTTATGTGAGCAGCCTGAAATTTCGGGGGTCTTACGGTGAACTGGGGAATCAGAACACCAGTTCATGGTATCCTACCTATCAGGTAATGAATGTTACAGCGTCTAACGGCTCCTGGCTGTTGAACAACGCCAAGCCGAATACGGCCGGTGTCCCCGGGCTTGTCAGTTCGACGCTCACCTGGGAGCGGGTGCAAACGATCAATGCGGGTCTTGATTTCGGTGCGTTCGGAAACCGCCTGACCGGTTCGTTCGATTACTATAACCGTTACACGCTCGATATGGTCGGCCCGGCGCCGGAATTGCCGGTAACGCTCGGCACCGCCGTCCCCAAAACCAATAATACCGACTTGAAGACATACGGATTCGAACTGTCCGTCGGCTGGAATGACCGGCTGAAAAACGGACTGGGCTACGGCGTAAGGATGCTGCTGTCCGATTCGCAGACGGAGATCACCCGCTATCCCAATGAAACGGGACGCCTGGACACCTACCGCAAGGGAATGAAAATTGGTGAAATATGGGGCTATACAACGCAGGGGATCGCTAAAACGAATGAAGAAATGGATGCACATCTGGCAACGCTGCCCGATGGCGGGCAAAACGCACTGGGCAATCTCTGGCGGGCAGGCGACATTATGTACCGGGATCTCAACGGAGACGGGAAAATCAATAACGGAGCCAACACCATCGACGACCACGGCGATCTGACGATTATCGGCAACAACAATCCGCGGTATCACCTGGGGCTGGACGTGAGTGTCGACTACCGGGGGTTTGATCTCCGGACATTCTTCCAGGGCGTACTGAAAAGGGATTATTATAATGGAGGATATTTCTTTTACGGCGCCAGCGGCCAGGGTATCTGGTCTTCCGTGGGATTCGAGCCGCACAGGGATTATTTCCGCGACGATCCCGATCATCCGTTCGGACTGAACACGGATTCGTACTTTGCCCGCCCCTATTTCAGCTGGAAAAATCAGCAGACGCAGACGCGCTATCTGCAGGATGCCTCGTACGTACGGTTGAAAAACCTGCAACTGGGTTACACGCTGCCGCAGGCGGTGAGCGGTAAATTTGCAGTCTCCAGCCTGCGCCTGTTCGTTTCGGGCGAGAATCTGTTTACCTTCACGAAAATGTTCGAGGTCTTTGATCCGGAAACCGTTGACGGCGGTTCCGGCGGGACGGAGAAAGGAAGCGGTTATCCTTTAATGAGAGTAATATCTGTAGGATTAAGTATCAATTTCTAAAAATCAGAAACAATGAAACATTCAATGAACTGTCATGCCGGGCTGATGGCCGCCGGCGTGAGCATGATCTGCCTGCTGACGGCTTGCAACGATTTCCTCGACAGGGAACCGCTTTCACAGATTACGCCGGATGCGTATCTGAACGAAGAAAGCCAGCTGGCGGCGTATGCTATTAATTTATATCCGAATATGTTCGTCTCCGTCTTCGGTACGGGTGCGGACAGTCATACGGATGATATGGCCAGCACGGGCTATGATAACCGTTACGTCCCCGGCGAATGGAAAACCGGGCAGACGGGAGGAAGCTGGTCGTTTACGACGATCTACAGCTGCAATTATTTCCTGGAACGGGTGCTACCCTTATGGAAAGCGGGCAGAATAGCCGGAAACACGGAAAACATCAACCATTACGTGGGGGAAATGTATTTTCTCCGGGCCTTCGAATACTTTAAAAAGTATCAGGAGTTCGGCGATTTCCCTATTATCCGTGACGTTTTACCCGATCAGGCGGAACCGCTGGTGGATGCCAGCAAGCGCTATCCGCGCAATGAAGTGGCGCGGTTTATCCTTTCCGATCTCGATTCGGCCATTATGCTGCTCAGGCCGGCATCGCCCGACGGCAAGAATCTGCGCGTGTCGTCCTATGTGGCTCAACTGGTAAAATCGCGCGTAGCTTTGTTTGAAGCTACCTGGCTGAAGTATTTTAAAGACACGCCGTTTGCTCCCAACGGCCCCGGATGGCCGGGCAGAGAGAAGGACTATAATGCCTCGTATCAGTTCCCGTCGGGAAGCATCGAGGGCGAAATCGACTATTTCCTGACACAGGCAATGGCTGCGGCGCAGGTCGTGGCGGACAATATCCCCCTGGTCGAAAACAACGGCATCCTCCAGCAGTCCGAATCGGATCCGAACAATCCGTACTATGACATCTACTGCGCCGTGGATATGTCCGGTTATCCCGAAATATTGCTCTGGCGGCAGTATAACAAGGCACTGGGCATCACGCACGGCATCGTGATAGGCATGCAGGAAGCCGGTTTCGGTAACGGGATAACACGCGGCATGGTAGACGGCTTCCTGATGGAAAACGGGCTGCCCGCCTATGCACCCGGCTCCGGTTATGCCGGCGACGACTACATTTCCGATGTGAAGGCAAACCGCGACGGACGGCTCCAACTGTTCCTCAAAGAACCGTATCAGATCAACGTGATCTGGCCCTCTCCCGAAGGAACGCACGCCACGCCGGTAGAACTGATCCCGACCATCACCCACTCCGACCCGGGCAGGCGGTATCCTACCGGATACGGTATCCGCAAGGGCGCTTCCTTCTACGGCGAACAGGGGGGCAATTTCCTGAGCTTTACAGGAGTCCCCGTATTCCGGGCTGCCGAAGCGCACCTGAATTACATGGAAGCCTGCTACGAAAAGAACAGTACGCTGGACGCCAAAGCGCGCGGATACTGGACGGCCCTGCGGAACCGCGCACGGATGGACGCCGATTTCGACAAAACGATCGCAGCCACCGAGATGGAGCGGGAAAAACAGAACGACTGGGGCGCCTGTTCGGCAGGACAGCTAATCGATGCAACCCTCTACAGCATCCGTCGCGAGCGCCGCTGCGAGCTGATGGCGGAAGGCCTTCGCTACATGGATCTGAAGCGGTGGCGCGCAATGGACCGGATGCTGACCGAACCCTATCACATCGAAGGATTCAAGCTCTGGGGCCCGATGAAAGACTGGTACAACACCGGCGCCGACGGAAGTTCCATCCTGATATACGGCCTCGACAATGACCGCTCCAATGTTTCCTCCCCGGAACGCAGCCTCTACCTGCGCCCGTACGAAATATTGTCCAAGTCATTAGCCCTGGACGGATACCGGTGGACAATGGCTCATTACCTCTCCCCGATCGCCATCCAGAACTTTCTGAACACAACCGAAGACAACGAGACAGCCAATTCACCGATCTACCAAAACCCCGGATGGCCCCTGACCGCCAACCAGGGCCCGACAAATCCGTGAACCCGGGCAGGGAGGGGGCTTGCCCCTGCCCCGACCCGTGTCCCGCAACCTTGCGGCAAGGCAATACAGTAACTGTACCGGCTTCCCGCACGCTCGCGGCAAGGCAACACAGCAAGCCTCCCCCGCACTTTCAACTTTCAACCGAATGAATCGTTATTATTAAAATTTAAAAAGTATCTTTACGAAAAAATTTAAACAAGATGAAAAAGACAATCCTGACAGGTATTCTGTTACCGTTTTTATTCGCCTCTGCAATCATGGGGCAGCATGATATCCGGTCGCTGGACGGCGACTGGAAGTTCCAACCGGATCCGGACAGCGCCGGACTTCAATTATGGCACACCGGCCTGCCCGCCCATGCGCGGACGGTCGCCGTTCCCCACACCTGGAACGTGGAGGAGGGAACGGAGGACTATTTCAACACGGCATGGTACCAGAAAGACGTCCCTGTCCCGGCGGAATGGAAAAACCGGCAGGTACGGCTGCATTTTGACGCCGTCTATCGCGATGCCGTCGTCTGGGTAAACGGCAAAAAGGCCGGCGAACACACCGGTTCGGGCTACATGCCGTTCTCGTTCAACATCTCCGGACTGCTCCGGTACGGCGAAAGCAACCGCATCGTCCTGTCCGTCTCCAACGCCTTCAGCGCCTTTGCGTTTCCGTACATGAACCAGTTCGACTGGAACAGCGACGGCGGAATCATCCGTCCGGTGCAGCTCATCGCCACCGGCAAGCCCTCCGTCCGCTACGCACACGTACACCCGGACATCGACCCGGACAAACGCTCCGCCAAAGTCACCGTCAAAATCAAAACCTGGGAAGAAGACGTAAAAAAAGCCACCTTCACACTCACCTTCGCCGAGCAGGAGCAGAAGCAGAAGCAGGAGCAGGAGCAGGAGCAGGAGCAGGAGCACGGCGCCGGTCCGAAAACCATCCTCGTCACAACGCAGGAACTCACGGCAAAAGACGGCCTCTTCACCCTCGAAGCCTCCTTCGACGACATCAAGCTGTGGCATTTTGACCGCCCCAACCTCTACACCCTCCGCGTAGACGTAGCCGTCAGGGGAAAAACGACCGACACGTACAGCACCCGCTTCGGCTTCCGCAAGGTCGAAATCAAAGGCGACCGCTTCCTCCTCAACGGCGAACCCGTACGCCTGCCAGGCATCGAATACATGCCCGGCAGTCACCCTGCATACGGCATGGCGGAACCGGTCGAAGTCTTCTCCACCGCCGTCCGGCAGATGAAGGAGCTGAACTGCGTCATCACCCGTTTCCACTGGCAGCAGGACGGCCGTCTGCTCGACCTCCTCGACGAATGCGGCATGCTCGTACAGGAAGAACTCCCCTGGTGGCAGCAGCCCGGCAACCTCTCCCCCGAAATGGAAGCCCTCGCCGCCCGCCAGCTGGACGAAATGATCGAGCGCGACTTCAACCATCCCTCCATCTTCTCCTGGGGTCTCAGCAACGAAGTCCTCGCCAACACCGACCGCGACAGCTACCGCCGCCTCATCGACCGCGCACGCGGCTGGGGAGGCAACACCTTCGTCACCATCGTCTCCTGCATCATCTCCCAGTCCCTCGCCGACGACCCCACCCTCCTCGCCGACATCCCCACCTGGAACGACTACGAAGGCACCTGGCACAGCAAAGCCAACGAAACCGCTCCCGCCGTCCTCCGGGACATACACGACAAAGCCCTGAACGGACGACCCCTCCTCGTCTCCGAAGCCGGACTCTGCGAACCCGCCAACGTCGGCGGCGACGCCCGGCGAATCACTGACATGGCCTATCATTACAACCTCTGGGCCGGGAACGACTTCATCTTCGGATGCATCTACTTCTGCCTCACCGACTACCGCACCCACAAGGGCGAATCGGGCAAAGGCCGTTACCGGCAGCGCATCCACGGCCTGACCGACCAGTGGTTCGGCCCCAAACCCTCCTTCTCCGTCTACAAAAGCCTGGCCGCCCCCCTCTACTTTGAATCCGTCCAGCCCTCAGCCGAAGGAACCCGCGCCGAAGTCGTCATAGCCGTAAAAAACAGCCTCCCCTCCTACACCCTGTCCGGCTACAAACTGACCTGGAAAACCGCCTCCGGAACAGTCAGCGAGCAACCGCTCCCCGACCTGAAACCCGGCGAAAAGCACAAAACGACCCTCACCGGCCTCAGTCCCCACGAAAAACCCGCCGTACAGATCATCCGCCCCACCGGACACACCGCAGTGGAATATTAAATGTATAAATGATAACTCTCAACTCTCAACTTTCAACTTTCAACTTTCAACTCTCAACTCTCAACTCTCAACTAATAAAATCGCTTTACAATGAAAAGAATTATTTTTTACCTCTTATTGACCGCCGGCCTGTATTCCTGCCGGCAAGCTGCAAATGAACTCGACCTTTCCGGCGAGTGGGCGTTTGCCCTGGATCCCGATGACGTCGGAATCCGTGAACAATGGTATAATCAGCCGTTGAAAGAAAAAATCAGCCTGCCCGGCTCCCTGCAGGAGCAGGGCTATGGCGAAGAAGTCGGCGTCGACACCCGATGGACAGGGGGAATCGTTGACAAATCCTGGTTCGATGCGGACGAATACGCACCTTACCGGCAGCCGGGCCATGTCAAAATCCCGTTCTGGCTGCAACCGGACAAATATTACGTCGGCGTGGCGTGGTATCAGCGTGAAGTAACCGTTCCGCCGTCGTGGAAAGGAAAATACGTGGAACTCGAACTGGAACGCACGCACTGGGAAACCGCGCTCTACGTAAACGGCCGGGAAGCGGGCCGGAACGAAACGCTGCTCACGCCGCACCGCTATCCCGTCAGCCCGACGGGGAAGGTACTGCTGACGCTCCGCGTGGACAACCGCGTACGCATCCCCGTCGGCGTCAATGCCCACAGCGTTTCGGATCATACACAGTCGAACTGGAACGGCATCACGGGAAAGATCTCGCTTTCCGCCCGCCCGTCGCTGCACATTGACGCCGTGCGGGTCTATCCCGACCTGCAGGCCCGAAAAGCCCGGGTAGAAATAGACCTCGCCGGGCACGCCACAGGCAAAGCGAAAATCACGCTGAATGCCACCGCCGCCGCTCCCGCCGAAGCGAACCCGGCTGCCGTTCCCGCCGGGCCGAACCCGGTCACCATCGAAACGGACGGCACAGCCAGCCGCGCCGTCGCCGAACTGGAAATGGGAGAAGGGATGCTGACCTGGTCGGAATACGCCCCGAACCTCTACCGCCTGAACGTCGAACTGCAATCGGAAAGCGGAACGGACGTAAAGGCCGTCACGTTCGGCATGCGGGAATTCAGGACGGAGGGAACGCGCTTCACCGTCAACGGCACGCCCGTCTTCCTGCGCGGCACGCTGGAATGTTGCATCTTCCCCCTGACGGGCTATCCGTCGACGGACGCGGAGTACTGGACGAAGATTTACCGCCGCTGCAAAGAGTTCGGACTGAATCACGTCCGCTTCCATTCCTGGTGCCCGCCGGAAGTGGCGTTTGAAACAGCCGACCGCGAAGGAATCTACCTCCAGGTAGAATGTGGCGGCTGGACGACGGTCGGCGACGGCGGATACTCCGACGAATGGTTCTACGAAGAAAGCGAACGCATCGTGAAGGAATACGGCAACCATCCCTCCTTCTGCATGCTGCTCTACGGCAACGAGCCGGGCGGCAGCAATCAGCAAGCCTATCTGTCCGGCTTCGTGGATTACTGGAAAGCAAAGGATTCGCGCCGCGTCTACACCTCCGGCGCCGGCTGGCCCTATATCCCCAATGCCGACTACTGGAGCACGCACGCCCCCCGCACGCACGCTCATGCAAACGTACTCAACGACCTGCCGCCGCAAACCGCGTACGACTGGCGGGAAGTAATCCGGGAAAAAACAATGCCCGTCGTAAGCCACGAAATAGGGCAGTGGTGCGTCTACCCCAACTTTGAAGAAATCCCGAAATACACCGGCGTACTGAAGGCCAAAAACTTCGAGATATTCCGCGAATTCCTTGCCGCCCGTCACCTGGGCGACCTGTCCGGAAAATTCCTCTACGCTTCCGGACGCCTGCAGACGCTGTGCTACAAGGCCGAAATCGAAGCCGCCCTGCGGACGCCCGGTTTCGCCGGATTCCAGCTGCTTGACCTGCACGACTTCCCCGGACAGGGAACGGCGCTGGTAGGCGTGCTCGACCCGTTCTGGGACACGAAAGGATACGTGGACGGCGCGGAATACAGCCGCTTCTGCAACGCCACCGTCCCGCTGGCACGGATGGAAAAACTGATCTGGACAAACGCCGAAACATTCAGCGCCACCGTCGAAGTCTCCCATTTTGCCGCCAAGCCCCTGCCGGGAGCCGTCATCGAATGGGAACTGACCGACGATGCAACGAAAAACGTGCTCATCCGGGGAACCGTCACGAAAGACTTACCCGTCGACAACTGCATCGAAATCTCGCGGACAGAATACGCCCTGTCGACACTAACGAAACCGTCCCAACTGACGTTGACCGTCCGGATCGCCGGCACCGAATACGCCAACGACTGGCACGTCTGGGTCTATCCCGAAACCGTCCCGTCCCCCGCTGACAGGCCCTATTTCACGACCCGCTTCGACGACGCGATAGCCCGGGCGCAGGCCGGCGCCAGTGTCCTGTTCTGCCCTCCGGTCGATGCGCTCAACGCCGAAAAGACCGGCAAAATCACAGTCGGCTTCACGCCTGTATTCTGGAACACCTCCTGGTTCCCCGGCCAGAAGCCCAATACGCTCGGCCTCTACTGCGACCCCTCGCATCCGGCGCTGGCCGCATTCCCCAACGACGGATACAGCGATTTCCAGTGGTGGGATCTCATGAAGAACTGCGCGCCCCTGCTGATGGACGACCTCCCCCCCTCCTTCCGTCCCGT
>JAISEZ010000326.1 GCA_031263835.1 Tannerella sp. | reverse complement strand
AAAACTTTATTTTCCGAAAGCCTCCCCGGTAGCCCGGACAGTTCCCATACATCCCTTATTATCCCGAAATGTCCATTGAAAAGTTTCCCGCTGTGCGGAAAGTCTCCCGCCGGCGGCGGGAAGGTTTCCCAATGTTGGGAAAGTCTGTCGCAGCGCCCGACAGGGAATCAACAAATGCGCTAATGGACATTTCGGGATAATTTATTTTCCATATCCATGAACAAAACCATGCTGTACAAAGTATAATTAATGATGTGAATCAGTAGTCAGTAGATAGTAGATAGTAGTTAGTAGAATGGATACATCAGTTCATATACAAAATCAAATGGCCCCGGCAGATGCAGCGCCTGATACCGTATCCCTGTATGGGAGATATGCGGCTTTCCCGCCGGATGCCTTGCGGGCGAAAGCATTTCGCCCCTACTAACTACTAACTACTGATTCGCATCAATATTTAATTTTCAATATATGAGAAATTTGTTTTTTATCAGTCTGTTTTCCTTCCTGACGGGAACGGGAAACCATGCGTGGGGCGATGAAGCCCCGAAACCATACTGGCAGGATGTCCAGGTGACGGGCGTGAACAAAGAGCCGCCACGCAGTTCGTTCATGACCTATCCCGACCGCGCGTCGGCGCTTACCCTGTCGTATGAACGCAGCCCCTACTATCTTTTGCTGAACGGCGTGTGGAAGTTTTTCCATGTGGACAGCTACCGGGATTTGCCGGAGAATATCACGAATCCTTCTCTCGACGTTTCTTCGTGGGCCGGGATTACCGTGCCCGGAAACTGGGAAATGCAGGGATACGGATACCCCGTTTACATCAATCACGGTTACGAGTTCATGCCGCGCAATCCCCGGCCGCCGCTGTTGCCGGAAGCCAATCCCGTGGGCGTTTACCGCCGCGACATCGAAATTCCGGCCGGCTGGGAAGGGCGGGATATTTACCTGCATGTCGGCGGCGCAAAATCGGGTCTTTACGTTTACCTGAACGGGGAGGAAGCGGGTTACAGCGAGGATTCCAAATCGCCGGCCGAATTTTGCCTCAATCCGTACCTGAAGCCGGGGAAGAATGTGCTGGTGCTGAAAGTATTTCGCTGGTGCACGGGTTCCTGGCTGGAATGTCAGGACATGTGGCGCCTGAGCGGCATCGAACGGGATGTGTTCCTGTATTCGCAGCCGAAGATTGCCGTAAACGACTTCCGCGTTGTTTCCACGCTGGACGACCGGTATCGGGACGGCATCTTTCGCCTGTCCGTGGACATTCGGAATCATGCTTCCGCCACGCGGAACGTTACCGTTGCGTACGAGCTGCTGGATGCCCGGGGAAAAACCGTTGCCGGTGAAGAAAAATCCCTCCCGGTGAGCCGCGACCTGCAAACGGCCAACTTCGAAACGGTATTGCCCGGCGTCGCTCAATGGTCGTCGGAACATCCCGAACTGTTCAGGCTGCTGATGACGGTCAAGTCCGAAGGGCAGGTCATGGAAGTCGTTCCCTTTCATGTCGGTTTCCGCCGCATTGAAATAAAAGAAACCGGACTGACCGCCGAAAACGGAAAGCCGCAGCCGCTGCTTCTTGTCAACGGACAGCCCGTCAAGCTGAAAGGGGTAAACATTCACGAACACAACGAGGCGACGGGTCATTACGTTCCCGAAGAACTGATGCGCAGGGATTTCGAGCTGATGAAACGCCACAACATAAATACCGTGCGCCTCAGCCATTACCCGCGAAGCAGCCGCTTTTACGAGCTTTGCGACGAATACGGCCTTTACGTGTACGACGAGGCAAACATCGAATCCCACGGCATGTATTACGACTTGAGCAAAGGCAGGTCGCTGGGGAATAATCCGGAATGGCTGAAGCCGCATATCGACCGGATTGCCAACATGTATGAGCGAAACAAGAATTATCCCTGCGTGACGTTCTGGTCGCTGGGCAATGAAGCGGGAAACGGATACAATTTCTACCGGTCGTACCTGTGGCTCAAGGAGCGGGACGAACACCTGATGAACCGCCCGGTCAATTACGAACGCGCTTTATGGGAATGGAACACGGACATGTTCGTGCCTCAATATCCGGGCGCCCGGTGGCTGGAGCAGATTGGCAAAACGGGCAGCGACCGCCCGGTAGTTCCTTCCGAATATTCCCACGCAATGGGGAACTCGAACGGCAGCCTGCGGGACCAGTGGCGAGCCATCTACAAATATCCGCACCTGCAGGGCGGGTATATCTGGGAATGGGCAGACCACGGGCTGCTGAAAAAGGATGCCGGCGGACGTACTTACTGGGCGTATGGCGGCGATTTCGGCGCAAACGCTCCCAGCGACGGGAACTTTGTCTGCGACGGACTGCTCCAGCCCGACCGGACGCCGCATCCGGCCATGGCGGAAGTCAGGTATGTCTATCAGCCGTTCGGATTCGAGGAGGTGGACGCCGCCAGAGGGCATTTCCGCATCACCAACCGTTTCTACTTCACGAACAGCGAGGCGTATCGCATACAATACACCCTCACGGCAAACGGCCGGCCGCTGTCGAGCGGCAGGCTACCGCTGCGACTGGCGCCGCAGTCTTCCGAAACGGTGACGGTTCCCGTGGAACAGCTTCGGCCCCGGCCGGGCGTCGAATATTTCGTCGATTTCAAAGTGACGGTGCAGCAGCCGGAACCCGGTCTGCCTGCGGGACATGAGATTGCCGCCGACCAGTTCCGTCTGCCCGTCGAAGGCGGGAAAAAAGCCTGTCAGGCCGGCGGCCCGAAACTGACGGTTGCGACGGAGGGCAATTTGCTGACGGTATCATCGTCCAGGGTAAAGTTTGTGTTCGACAGGCAAAAGGGCGTCATTACGGATTATCGGGTAAACGGAACGGCTTATTTTGTGGACGGGTTCGGTCTCCAGCCGAATTTCTGGCGCGCTCCGAACGATAACGACTACGGCAACCTTGCGCCTCAACGCCTGCAGGTATGGAAGCAGAGCAGCCGGAACTTCCGGGTGGCGGATGCGAGCCTCCGGCCGGTTGACGGGAAAGCCGAACTGAATGTAAAATACGACTTGCCGGCCGGAAATATCTGCCTGGTCGGATACAGGATTTATCCCGACGGCGCCGTACACGTAGCCGTTCATTTCACCGCGACGGACGCGAGTGCGGAGACGCCCGAAGTTCCCCGCATCGGCATGCGATTCCGTCTGCCGGCCGGGATGAACCGGGTACAGTATCTGGGACGCGGGCCGGAAGAGAATTATGCCGACCGCAAGGCCGGCACGTTTGTCGGGCTGTACCGGACAACGG
Organism: Tannerella sp.; assembly: GCA_031263835.1. GTDB lineage: Bacteria > Bacteroidota > Bacteroidia > Bacteroidales > Tannerellaceae > Tannerella. Next base: position 852 of record JAISEZ010000326.1, on the reverse strand, counting down.
CGGAAGAGTTGTATTTCCCCTACGTTCGTCCGCAGGAGAACGGCCATCACACCGATACCCGGTGGCTGTCTCTCGTCAACGGGAAAAACAGAGGTCTGTTGATTGAAGCGGACAGTCTGATTGAGTTCAATGCGCTTCGCAACGCCGTCGAAGATTTCGATTCGGAGGATGCGACGCAGTTTCCGCGTCAGTGGCACAACTTTTCGCCCGACGAAACGCACGACGAAGAAGCCGCTAAAAATGTCATGCCCCGGATGCATCATTCCGTTGACATCGTTCCGCGTGATTTTGTGGAAGTTTGCGTGGACCTGATGCAGCAGGGCGTTGCCGGATATGACAGCTGGGGCGCCCTTCCGGAACCGGAATATACGCTCCCCGCTGACCGGGAATACCGCTGGGGATTCACGCTGATTCCCCTCGATAACGGCAACCGGGTGCAACAAAAAACAGGATTTGACTATCAGTGAATATGACAGACAGGCAAAAATAACCGGCAAACACGCAAGACGGCCTTGACGGGAATACTTACACAATTCCCTGCGCCATCATCGCACGGGCCACTTTCATGAAACCGGCGATATTGGCGCCTTTCACGTAATTGACATAATCGCCTTCCCGACCGTGCAGGACGCACTGTTCGTGGATGCTGCCCATGATCTGGTGCAGCCGGGCGTCCACCTCGTCCGCTCTCCAGGAAAGGTGCATGGCATTCTGCGTCATTTCCAGGCCGGATGTCGCCACGCCGCCCGCGTTGACGGCCTTTCCCGGCGCAAACGGGAAACGGTTCTCAAGGAACAGGTCGACGGCTTCGGCCGTGCATCCCATGTTGGATATTTCGGCCACGCAAACGGC
>JAISEZ010000321.1 GCA_031263835.1 Tannerella sp. | reverse complement strand
TTTGAAACGCGCCCCCGTTTGAAAATCCGGAATCTTTTTCCTACTTTTGCCCGCAGCTGATTTATTGGAATAAACAAATGTCGGAAAAAATAAAGGACAGGACCGTATTCTCTTTGCTTGAGGTCATGAAGAGCATTCGGAAAACACTTGCGGACAGGTATAAAAGTTCTTTCTGGGTAAAAGCGGAGATGAACAGGCTGAATTTTTACACACATTCAGGCCACTGCTACCCCGATTTGGTCGAAAAACAGGACGGGAAAACCATTGCACAGATGCGGGCGGTGCTGTGGAAGGATGACTACCGGAGGATTGACGGCCTTTTCCGCAGGACGCTGAACGAACCGCTGAAAGACAATATCAAGATTCTGTTTCTCGCAAAAATTTCCTTCGACCCCGCCTACGGACTTACGCTGCACATCACGGATATTGACCCCGACTATACGCTGGGCGATATGGAAAAAGAACGCCTGGAGACCATCCGGCGACTGAAGGAGGAAGGCGTTTTCGACCGGAACCGGTTGCTGAAACTGTCGTTACTGCCGCAGCGGATTGCCATTATTTCGGTGGAAACAAGCAAGGGATACAAGGATTTTCTGGGTAAAATCGACCGCAATGCCTGGGGATACCGGTTTTTCCATTTCCTGTTTCCCTCGCTGCTGCAGGGCGAAAAAATCATCCAGTCCATTTCCGCCCAGCTGAACCGCATCCGGAAAGTGATGCATCACTTCGACGCGGTGGCCATCGTGCGCGGCGGCGGTGGAGAAATCGGGCTTTCGGCCTACAACAGCTACCCGCTGGCAAGGGAAATTGCGCTGTTTCCGCTTCCCGTTCTGACGGGCATCGGACACATTACCAATGAAACGGTGGCTGAAATGGTCGCGCACAGGAATCTCATCACGCCGACCGACCTGGCGGATTTTTTCATCCAGCAGTTTCATAATTTCGCCACGCCGGTCAGGAATGCGGAACAGCGACTGGTCGCCCTGTCCGGACGGATTATCAGCCGCGAACGGCTCACGTTTCAGACGGAAACGAAACTGTTTCGTTCGGCCACCGAATCCGTCCTGTTTCACAACAGGGTCAGAGTCGGTCAGTTCTGTGAAAAACTCCCGGACAGGGCGCGGTCGCTGATTCACGAACAGGCCGTGTGGCTGGACGGCATGGAAAAGAACGTAAACGCGCTGAATCCGAAGGAAGTCATGAGACGCGGCTACAGCATCACGCTTCACGAAGGCCGGGCCGTCAAAGACCTGTCCCGCCTCAGAGCGGGCGACACGCTGAAAACGCTTGTCTTCGGGGGCGCCGTCATCAGTACAGTACAGACAATTCGTAAAGAAGAAATGATATGAATGAAGAGACAACTTACACCCGGGCCTTTGAAGAACTGAAGGCCATTGTTTCGGACATTGACCGGAAGGAAATCTCGGTCGATGAACTCTCGGAAAAGGTCAGGAAAGCCGCGCAGCTGATTAAAATCTGCAAGGCGAAACTCGACTCGACGGAAGAGGACGTGAACCGGATACTGAAAGAACTGGAAGCGCCCCCGGCAACCTGATTAAAGATGTATGCAAGCGATATCGAGCGATTCAACCGGCTCTACAGGGACTACCGGAGCCGGTTTGTCCGTTTCGCCAAAACGTATGTGGAAGACTTCGATACGGCGGAGGATATCGTTATGGACAGCATGATGTATTACTGGGAAAACCGTCACGCACTGCGGCACGGCGACAATCTCCCGGCCTACGTGCTTGCCGTGGTAAAGAGTAAATGCATTAACTGGCTGCAGCGCGAACGTACCCGGGAAGACGTGGAAAGCCACCTCCGCCAAACGGCGGACTGGGAGCTGGACCTCCGTATCGCCACGCTGGAGGCGTGCAATCCCGAAAAACTGTTCTCCGACGACGTGAAGCGGATTATTGACAAAACCGTCACTTCGCTGCCGGCGCGGTCGCGGGAGATTTTTATCCGGAGCAAATACGGAAACCAGACAAACAGGGAAATTGCCGACGCATTGAAACTGTCGGTCAAAAGCGTTGAGTATCACATGACAAAAACGATGAAACAGCTTCGCACGGCCTTGAAGGACTACCTGCCGTTTCTTTTTTTAATGCTTTTTATTTAGGGTTTTCTCCCTCTCGATTGCTTTATATAATATACGCGGAAGGAAAAAATGGAAAGATTCGATAATTCAAGGATTCAAGAATTCAATAATTCAATAATTCAAAGATTCAAAGATTCCCGGGTCAATGAACAAAACCGTGCCGCATAAAGTATATATAAAAACAGAATGATTTGATGAACGAAAATTTGTTACATGAGTTTTTTGCGGGAGAAGCGCTCCCGGAAGACAGAAAGGCAATTAAACGCTGGCTGGACGAGTCGGCGGCACACGGCAAAAAGCTGGTTGAGGAACGTGCCCTTTTCGACGCCCTCCTGATGGCCGGCGACGAAAAGGCGTGTGCCCGCAAACCCGTCGCCGGACGGCGTATCTCCCTGCGACCCTGGCTGCGCGAGCTGCTCAAGGTGGCGGCAGTGGCGGCGGTAATGTGTCTGGCCGGCGCCTATTTCTACGAACGCAAAATGAGCGAACTCCGGGCGGCCACCCATACGCTGACCGTACCCGCCGGACAGCGGGCGAACCTTCAGCTGCCCGACGGCACGAACGTCTGGCTCAACGCGCGTTCCCGCATCACCTATCCCGGCTATTTTGGCGGTTCCGCGCGCGAGGTCACGCTGGACGGCGAAGCCTGGTTCGAAGTGGAACACGACCGGCAGAAACCCTTCGTCGTCCATACGGACAGATACAGTATCCGTGTACAGGGCACCAAATTCGACGTGGACGCCTACGCCGGAGCGGAAAACTTCTCGACCGCGCTGTTCGAGGGCGCCGTAGATATTCAGTACCGGAACGAGCCTGAGCATTTCATCCGTCTCTCGCCCGGCCGTCAGGCCCTGGAACAGAACGGACGGTTGACGGTTCTTCCGATTGAAGATTTCGACGTATATCGCTGGCGCGAAGGGCTGCTATGTTTCCGGAAAACCGATTTCCTCACACTGATGGCGCATTTCGAGAAATGTTACGGGATTGGCATCGAGGTACAGAACGGGTACGTAGCGGAGAAAGTCTTCAGCGGGAAATTCCGGATGTCCGACGGCGTGGACAATGCCTTGCGCGTGCTGCAGAAGGAAAGCCTCTTCTCCTTCGAACGGAACGAAGACCAGACAGTCATATATATTAAGTAGTCAGTAGATAGCAGTCAGTAGTTAGTAGGGGCGAAATGCTTTCGCCCGTACAAACGCCGCACAGCATTTCAGAAAACACCGCCATTACCGTCGCCGCGTTCGGGGTTGCCGAAAACAGCGCCGCCGTAGAGACGCGATGCATCGCGTCTCTCGGAATAAAACTGCCGCCCCCGCCAACCCGGGGGCTGAAAAGCCCGCCATATCCCAGCCCAATGGCAACGCTACGGGATTATGGATACCAGCCTGCGCCCTGCAAGAGCAACATAACTCCCGGCACAATCCATTTGAATGAAACGGGGTTATAAAACAGGTATGCTGCCCTTGCAGGGCGCAGGGCGGGGTGTGCGTCATTCCATACCCGGGGCGTTGCCACCGGGCTGGGATATGCCGGGCTTTCAGCCCTTCTTTGTGCATTTGCCCGAAAGAGAAAACAAGTTTGCGAGATGCTTCGTACTGCAGCCTGCCCGCGTATAATCATGTGTATCCCCGCGCCGCTCGCCCTTGAATCTTTGAATCATTTTCTCACCAGTTGAAATAGCGTTTGGCGTTGTAGTAGCAAATATCTTCCACCATACGGCCGATGAACGTGATTTCCGAGGCGGGGAGCAATCCCTTTTCGACGTCGTTTCCAATCAGATTGCAGAGGATGCGGCGGAAATATTCGTGTCGCGGGTAGGACAGGAAACTGCGCGAGTCGGTCAGCATACCGACAAAACGGCTCAGCAGCCCCAGCGCCGACAGTGCGTTCAACTGGTTTTCCATGCCCGTCTGCTGGTCGAGAAACCACCAGGCCGAACCGTACTGCATCTTGCCGGGCACGGAACCGTCGTTGAAGTTGTACAGGTTTGTCACCATCAGTTCGTTATCCCTCGGATTCAGATTGTACACAATCGTTTTGGCCAGGTTGCCATCCCGGTCGAGACGGTCGAAAAAGCGGTTCATGGCGGCGGCGACCGCGCAGTCGTCGATGGCGTCGAAGCCCGTGTCCGGACCAAGACGGCCGAACATGCGCGTGTTGTTGTTGCGGATGGCGCCAATGTGGAACTGCTGCACCCAGCCGGCTTTGCTGTCCATCACGGCCAGTTCGTACAGCATGGCCGAACGGAACTTGTTCACCTCTTCGGCTGACGGCGTTTTGCCGCCACGCACTTTCAGGAAAACAGACCGGATTTCGGCGTCGGTGTACGGGTCGGCGTAAAACGTTGTCAGGCCGTGGTCGGAGAGGTTGCTGCCCTCCGCGGCGAAAAAGTCGTGACGGCGCTGCAGGACGTCGAGCAGGTCGGTATAGGTAAGGATGGGCAGTCCGGCAGCTTCCTCCAGCCGGAGAATATAATCGTTGTACGCCTGCGGGTTTTCAATGGCCATGGCCCTGTCCGGCCGCCAGGCGGGAACGACTTTGACGGGAAATCCGCTTTCCCGGATTTCCCGGTGGCAGGTGAGCGGGTCAGCCGGGTCGTCCGTCGTCCCGACCGCTTCCACGCGCATGCGTTTCATCAGCGCCTGCGGACGGAATTCGGGCGTTTGCAGCTTGGCGGTACATGCTTCGTAGATGCTGCGCGCGTTGGTCGATTTCAATACCTCGTTGATGCCGAAGATACGGCTCAGTTCCAGATGCGTCCAGTGATACAGCGGATTGCGCATGGTATAGGGCAGGGTCTCCGCCCATTTCTCGAATTTTTCGTACGGCGGTTTGTCCCCCGTAATGTATTCTTCGGGGACGCCGTTGGCACGCATGGCACGCCACTTGTAATGGTCGCCGCCCAGCCAGATTTCCGTCATGTCGGCAAAGGGCCGGTTCTCCGCAATCAGTTTCGGGTCGAGGTGACAGTGGTAGTCAATGACGGGCATTTTGGCCGCGTACCTGCGATACAGTTCGCGCGCCGTGTCGGTTTGCAGCAAAAAATCTGCGTCTAAAAAGGTCTTCATGAGCTGTTATTTCTTATGTTTCCGAATATGTGACAAAGCGTTTCCGCACAGTTCCGCAATCGTCTTCCAGTCGCCGGCGTCCACGGCCTCCTTCGGGAAGAGCATGGAACCCATGCCAACGCACGCCACGCCGGCCCTGAACCATGCGGCAAGGTTTTCTTCCGTCGGTTCGACGGCGCCGGTGGCCATGAGCATCGTCCAGGGCATCGGCGCCCGGACGTTTTTCACGAACGAAGGGCCGCCCACGCTGCCGGCGGGGAAGATTTTGCATACGTCGCAGCCGGCTTCCTGAGCGAAACCGATTTCGGTTACGGAGCCGCAGCCGGGTATATACGGAATCAGCCGGCGGTTGCAGACTTTCGCCACTTCCGGGTTGAACAGCGGGCCGACAACGAAGTTGGCGCCCGTCTGCAGGTAGAGCGCAGCCGTCCCCGCATCTGCAATGGAACCGATTCCGACAATCAGTTCGGGACATTCCCTTGCGGCAAATTTGATTGCGCCGGCGAAAACCTCCTGCGCAAAGTCGCCGCGGTTGGTAAATTCAAAAACCCGTACGCCGCCGTCGTAACAGGCTTTCATAACCTGTTGAACCGTTTCGGCATCCTGATGATAATAAACCGGAACCATGCCTGTCCGAAGCATGCTTTCCAGCGTTTGTAATTTGGTAAATCTTGCCATTATATATACATTATATTAATTAGTATCTGTGTGGGGATTGGTAGTTAGTAGTCAGTAGTCAGTAGTTAGCAGAATAACAGTCGGCAGGACGCGCAGCCGTGCGGGAGATGCAGCGATTGCTGCGTCGCTATGGCAACTATGATTTGTATATGAAACCATCACTTTTTTTCTACTGACTACTAACTACTGACTACTATCTACGAACTACTGCCTTTTGATTTCTCCTACCGCCTGAACCACGTTCAGCACGTAGTCGCCCAGCTTTTCACATTCGGCGACCATATCCATGTAATACACGGTGTCGGAATATTTGTATTCCTTTCCGTCAATCTTTTCGATGCTTTTGCTTTTCAGCATGTCGCGATACCGGTTGATTTCATTCTCCTTGTTGTAGGTGTATGCAATATCGTCCTGCGAAATATGCTGTTTGTTCAGGATAAGGTTCATGTGCGCCAGCGCGTCATTGACAAGCCGGAACATGTATTCGATGTGACGGTACTGTTCCGCGGTAAAGGCCGATTTCGCATCATTCCGGCGTTTGACGGTACGCGCCATGTTGTAGCAGGCGTCGGCAATACTTTCGATTTCGGAATCGGCGCGCAGCATGATGCGTACGTTCTCTTTTCCTTTCGCGCTCAACCGGCCTTCCAGCACCCGGGTCAGGTAGTTGGCGATTTCGACGTCCATGCGGTCGCTGATTTCTTCATATTTATTTATCCGGTTGAACAGCTGCAGGAAATTTTCTTCGTTTTCTTCATACAGCAGCGTTTTCACCATCCCGAACATGCGCGTCACGCGGTCGCCATAGACGGCAATTTCCTTTCTCGCCTGCATCAGCGACAGTTCCGAGGTCGAAAGGATACCGGTCGAAATATACTTCAACTGGAAATCGTTTTCCGTTTCGGCCGGCGCCGGAATGATTGCCGAACAGATGCGGACATACAGTTTTACGAACCAAATCATGATGCAGGTATTGCAGATGTTGAACATCGAATGAAACAGGGACAGCCCGTACGAAACCGATACCTGCAGCGAAAGCAGCTGTTTTTGCAGGGCGACGGCATGAGCATCGGTCAGCGGCTGGCCGGAGGTGATGAGTTCGACGGTTTGCGGGTCGAGCGTGCCGAGGAAACGGCCCAGTTCATGCGGGTCGCCCGGCCCGAACTGGGTGATAATCTGCGAAATCAGGTGGGAGAAGGGATAAAAGAAGATGACACACCAGCAAACGCCAAAGACGTTGAACATCAGGTGTGCAATGGCAGCCCGTTTGGCCGACGCATTGGCCGAAAGCGCGGCGAGATTGGCCGTAACCGTTGTCCCGATGTTTTCGCCCAGCACCATGGCGGCAGCCATCTCAAAGGGAATCCATCCCTGCGTACACATAATCAGCGTGATGGCGACCGTGGCGCTTGACGATTGCACAATCACGGTCAGCACCGTTCCCAGCAGCAGGAACAGCAGCACGGAACCGTATCCCATGGAGGTATAGTTGCGGATGAACGAAAGCGCTTCCGGATGACTTTGCAGGTCGGGAACGGAAATTTTCAGGTAATACAGCCCCAGAAACAGGAGCGCAAATCCCATGATAAATTCACCCAGCGACTTCCAGCTGCTTTTTCTGGAGAACAGCATCGGGAGTCCCACCGCAATCAGGGGCAGGGAAAACGAACTGATATCCACCGTAAAGCCGAAAAGGGAAATAAGCCAGGCCGTCACGGTCGTACCCACGTTGGCGCCCATGATGACGCCAATCGCCTGTGCCAGATTGAGCAGTCCCGCATTGACAAAACTGACGACCATCACCGTCGTCGCGCTGGACGACTGGATGACCGCCGTAATAAGCAATCCCGTCAGCACGCCCGTGAAACGGTTGGTCGTCATGGCGGAAAGGATGTTCCGCAGGCGGTTCCCGGCCACTTTCTGCAATCCTTCGCTCATCGTTTTCATCCCGTAGAGAAACATCCCCAACGCGCCGACAAGCGTCAAAAAGTCCAAAAAAGAATAATTCATAAGATGCCTTTTATGAAATAATTTCGTTACTTTGCCGGCAAATATATACAAATAATCCGAGATTCGGAAGATGAAATATGTATTTTGCCAATAAACAGCGCATGGAAGAAATAAAAACCCGTAGCCCCGAAACGATTCGGGTGTACTGCAAAAATAACAGCACCTTCAGGGAAGTTCCGCAGGGGGCGTCGCTAATTGAGATATATGACCTGGCAGGAGCGCCGCTCCGTTACCGTCCGATGAGCGCCCGTGTCAATCAGCGTGTGGAAGGACTGGATTACCGCTGCTGGAATCCGAAAGACATTGAATTTGTGGATTACACGCACCCGGCCGGATACCGGACGTATATCCGTTCGCTGTGTTATATCCTGACGAAAGCCGTGAATGATATCTATCCGGATAAGGCTATCAATCTGGAACATGCCATTTCCAAAGGGTATTACTGTACATTTGAAGACGGCCGACCGCTTTCGCAGGCGGACGCCGGGCGAATCAGACGGCGGATGGAGGAAATCATCCGTGCCGACATGCCTTTCCGTCTGCAGCGCGTCCGCACGTCCGACGCCATCGGGCTGTTCCGCAGGCACGGCATGAACGACAAGGCCCTGCTTATCGAAACAGTCGGAATGACCTATACGTCCTATTATGAGATGGACGGTTACATCAATTATTTTTACGGCTGCCTCCTTCCCTCGTCGGGTTACATACACCTGTTCGACCTGATTCCGTATGAAGACGGGATGCTGTTGCGTGCGCCGCGACAGGATGAACCGACACAGCTGCCGGCGATGTTTCTCCAGAAAAAAATGTTCCGGGCCTACAAGGAATACCTGGTTTTCCAGCGTACATTAAATATAAGCTATGCAGGCGACCTGAACCGCGGAGTCGAAACCGGCGTCGCGCGGGAGATTGTAATGGTTTCGGAAGCCATGCAGGAAAAGCAGATTGCCCATATTGCCGAAGAGATTGCCCGGCGCTACAGAGACGGCGTGCGCGTGATTTTGATTGCCGGCCCTTCGTCTTCCGGGAAGACCACCTTTTGCCGCCGTCTGGAGGTTCAGCTGATTACCAATCTGCTGCATCCCGTCGGCATTTCGCTGGACGATTATTACCTCAACCGCAAAGACACGCCGAAGGACGAAAACGGCGCGTATGATTTCGAATCGCTCTATGCCATCGACCTGCCCTATTTCGACAGCGACCTGCAAAAGCTGATTGATGGCGGGGAAGTGGATATCCCTTCCTTTGATTTCGAGACGGGAAAGCGCGTCTATCGCGGTGAAAAATTGCGGATGAAGGCCAATTCCGTCCTGCTGCTGGAAGGCATTCACGGCTTAAATCCCGAACTGACGGCGAAAATACCGTCTCAGAACATTTTCCGGATATACGTCTCGGCGCTGACAACCATCTCCCTGGACGGACACAACTGGATACCGACCTCCGACAACCGCCTGCTGCGGCGCATTGTTCGCGATTACCGTTCGCGGGGTTATTCGGCCAGGGAAACGATTGCCATGTGGCCGCGAATACGCGAAGGGGAAGAAAAATGGATTTTCCCGTATCAGGAAAACGCCGACGCCATGTTCAACAGCGCCATGATATACGAACTGGCCGTGCTGCGCAAATTTGCCGAACCGATTCTGAGCGAAATCCTCGAGATGGACGACGAAAGCGCCGAAGCATACCGTTTGTTGCGTTTTCTGCGTTATTTCAGGTATATTCCGGTGGAAGAGCTGCCGGCGACGTCACTGTTACGGGAATTTTTGGGCGGAGGACACTTTTTGGAGTAAAATTTTCCGGAATAACGGAAAAGTTCCCTACATTTGTATCGAAATATATGTGCTCAGATAAAAATATAACCAAAAATGCGTCTATAAAGCATATTGTTTCGTCCTTAAAAGCGGGGGTTTTGTACAATAATCCCCCTTTTTATGATACTACAACATTTTTTTCATAGGAAAATGTTGGTCGTATGATAGAAAATGTTCACCTTTGCAATCAGTTATACCTGAAGGGTCGGTTGGACTCTTTTTTAGAAGGGTATTTCGCAAAACGGATTTTATCTATCTTTAAAAGAAAAAAGAATATGAAGAAGTGGATATTGTTATTTGGAATATGCTTAATAGGCGTCACAGCTGCCTATGGCCAGGGATTTGTGTTGAAAAGCAATCTATTGTATGATGCAACTTCGACCATCAATCTGGGCATAGAATTTGCATTGAGCGATCAGTTGACGCTTGATATCAGCGGGAACCTTAATCCCTGGGTCTTTCCAAAGACGCATGTGGTGCGCGATGCGGATGGGAACATAGAGGATCAAATAGATGGCAAGTTTAAACACTGGATGATTCAGCCGGAACTCCGCTGGTGGACATGCGAGAAGTTTAACGGTCATTTCTTTGGCGCTCATCTGCACGGGGGAAGTTTTAATGTGGGAGGACTGACTTTCCTGCCCAGCAGCGTCGGCGTGACATATGAGGAACGGACTGTCGACGGGAAATATGGTACGGGGATTCGCTGGCAGCGTTTCGAAGGATTGCTGGCCGGCGCAGGCGTGTCCTACGGTTATCACTGGATGCTGAGTGACCGGTTCAGTCTGGAGTTTTCGCTGGGTGTGGGATACGCCTATTTGAAATATGACAAATACTCCTGCTGGAAGTGTGATGCGAAAGAGGGGAGTAATTACATGCACTATTTCGGGCCTACGAAAGCGGGCATTTCAGCTATATTTATGTTAAAGTAAGAGGAGGGAAAAATGATGAAAAGAACAATCGTATGCCGTTTCTTTATTCTGTGTCTGCTGGCGGGATGTTTTACCGTGAACGCACAACGGCGGGAACAGCCGGCACAGCAACAGCAACAGCAGCAGCAACAGCCGTCCAAACCGGAACATATCCGGATTGTACCGAAACGGATGGTGCAGGAGGGCGTTAATTTGAGGATTGACATGACTTTTGATATGAGTAATGTCCGTATAGCCTCTACGGAAAGCCGTACTTTTACGCCGATTCTCGTGTCCGGAAAGAAGGAACTGGAACTGCCCAAAGTCATTATCAAGGGCGGACGCAGCTACAAGTCCGACCGGCGCGCCGACAAACTGGCCGGCCGGCCACCCGTGGAGCTTGCCAAAAACCAGAAAAAAATTACTTCTTCCGTTTACACGATTGAGAAGTACAGCAAGCGCGGAACCGTCCCGTATAAAATTTCCATTCCGTACAGGGACTGGATGGAGGACGCCAAAATGAACCTCCGGGAAGAAGTCGCGAGCTGTTGCGGTGACGGAGAAGGAACCGTACTGGTGTATAAAAACGTGTACAGGGAAGTCCAGACGATAGATATTGACCCGAAATTCAGTTACATAGAACCGCAGCCGGAGGGTAAAAAGCGCCGTTCGGAAATCGGCAGAGCCTACCTCGAATTTCCTCGGGGTAAAAGCGTTATCGACCCGAATTTCAGCAATAACCGTCGTGAGTTGAACAAGATTAATGAAATGATTAGCATCATTGCAACCGACGCGGACGTCGTGGTAACCAAAGTGGAGATGCGGGGATACGCTTCGCCCGAAAGTTCGGAATCATTCAACAATAACCTGTCATACAAGCGCGCCCAGGCGATGCGCAATTACTTCACCCGGATGAGTACCATTTCGCCGGATATGTTCCAGGTCGGCCGGGGCGGAGAAGACTGGGAAGGGCTGGTGAGCCTGCTGGCAGACTATCCGGTGGCGCACAAGGGCGAAATCCTGCGCATCATCAACACGGTATATAATCTGGATGCACGCGAGCAGCGTATCCGGGCGATTGCGAACGGTCAGCCTTACCGTCAAATCTTCCGCGACCTCTATCCGAAGTTGAGGCGTGTGGACTGCGAAATCGAATTTACCGTGCGCAACTTTACGCTTGACGAAAGCAAGGCGCGTATCCGCAACAAGCCGAAACAGCTCAGTCAGCGGGAAATGTACGACGTGGCGAGTACCTACCAGAAAGGCAGCCGTGAATTTAACGAAACGCTGCTTACGGCGCGGAACCAGTTCCCGGAGGATGACATAGCCAACCTGAACGGTGCGGCGGCGGCCCTGTCGGAGGGTGATGCCGAACTGGCCGAGGAATACCTGTACAAGGTGCAAAATACGAACACGCCCGAATATGCGAACTGTCTCGGCGTATTCTATACGCTGACGGGCAATTTCGATGCGGCGGAAAAATTCCTGCAAAAGGCGGAAGCTGCCGGAATGACGGAAGCGACACATAACCTGAAGGAACTGGATAGAGTTCGTCCGCGGGCCAAAAGGGAAGCCCCGAGGCGGAGAACGCTGGACCCTGACGGAGAATAAATACATACATATGCTGAAATTGGCTGATATGAATCTTTAGTTGGTAAATAAGTAAATTCTGTAGAAAAGAGAGTTGACGGATGAAAATCCTGTCACTCTCTTTTTGTCATTAAGTGATGCAAAACAATCAGGACATAACCGTTCGTTTTTCCCGACATGCCGGAAAGTTTC
>JAISEZ010000317.1 GCA_031263835.1 Tannerella sp. | reverse complement strand
CACCGCAAAATCGCGGAGTGGAGCAGTGGTAGCTCGTTGGGCTCATAACCCAAAGGTCGTAAGTTCGAGTCTTACCTCCGCAACAGAAAAAGCATCCCGTCAGGATGCTTTTTTTATTTTTCCGGAAATGAAACCGGATCACCTGCAAAACCGGATCAATCAAAAACAACTGTGGCACTACTCTTCCGGCGGTCGCGTACCCAAACGGCAAACGGCAAAAAAAATACAGGACAGTCTGCACCGTTTCGCAGACGAATTAAAGCAGGTGCATTTCGTTGATTAGCTACAATTCTCAAATACCTGTACCTGTCAGCCCCGCCTCCCGCAGGCGGGGCTTTTTTTCTCCTTTGTTACGCGCTATGCCGGCGGCAGCGGCTGGACGCGGAAAGTAGTCCTTCCCTCCCCGAATCATTGAATATAAATCTCTGTGGCACTCTGTGTCTTCTCTGTGTCTCTCCGTGTCTCTCCGTGTAACTTACACAGAGAACCACGGAGAAGACACTGAGAACCGCAGAGGTTTGGAAGACCGGCCACCCCGTTTTTTATCCGTCTGTATGTAATTGGAAAATTTCATGTACATTTGCACTCTAAATTCTGTATTCCATAAAATTAATATGCACAATGAAATACAACGTATCATTTCGGGAAAGAGCAAGGTTAGGTTTGGCGCAAATATCCAAACAGTCATTAATTACCTTGGAACAGGCGAGAAGCCAGGCTCTTTGGATAAAAAAGACAAGCGCTTCAAAAGTGAAGAAACAGAAGTCCTGAAAAAATATATTGACAGTCAAAAGCTTTGGCTGAAAGAGATTGATTTGAATAATTATGTGTCGGAAGGCGCAGAACAAAAAGTATATTTAAAAGACAGCCGGTCGGTTATCAAATTGAATGATGCTGTTTATTACCGCTCGTGGATAGATTACTTTGTTAATTTATTGTTGAACAATTATTTTTTCCCGGACACGGCCTATAAGTTATTGGGTTTTTTCGAGAATAATGCCACTGTATATGCTGTTGTTGAGCAGCCATTTATAAAGGCTACCGAAAAAACGGATTTGAAGTGTGTCGAACAGTTTATGAACTCAAACGGTTTTCGGAAAATCCATCATAATGACTATTTTAATCCCGAATCAGGTATTGTTCTCGAAGATTTGCACGATGAAAATGTATTGACAAGCAATGGAATACTGTATTTCATTGATACTGTATTCTATTTGAAATAACTCATAACCGGATGCACTGTAGAGACGCGATGCTTCGCGTCCCTGCGCTAATTTTTCAGGAATTTCCGGACATTTTCCGGGTTTTCGTGGCATCGGGCGGCGTAGTCGTGCAGTTGTTCGTCGGTCACGGGGCCGACCATGAAGTAGCGGGCGTCGGGGTGGGCGAAGTAGAATCCGGCCACGCTGGAGGTTGGCATCATGGCGCCGTTTTCCGTCAGGCGGATGCCGATGCGTTCGAGGCGGAGGAGCGCGTCCAGTGTGAATACCTGCTGCTGGTCCGGCAGGGACGGGTAACCGACCGCCGGACGGATACCCTGATATTTTGCCTTGAACATCTCCTTTATCGAAAGGTTTTCCTCGGCGGCGTAGCCCCAGTATTCCCGGCGTACTTTTTCGTGCAGATATTCGGCGCAGGCTTCCGCCAGCCGGTCGGAAAGCGTCTGGAGCAACAGGAGGTGATAGTTGTCGCCGTCGCGTTCAAACTGCTGCTTCAGCGATGCCGGTGCGGCGCCGGACGTGACGGCAAAGGCGCCGACGTAGTCCGTGCGTCCTTCGGAGGCCGGCATGACGTAATCGGCCAGCGAACGGCAGACGCTGTCTTCCTGCGGCGTCTGCTGCCGGAGCACGGGAAGCGTCTGCGAACCGATACGGATGTCGTCGCCCTCGCTGACGGCCGGGAAAATCCCGTACAGCGCCCGGCAACAGTCCCGGTCGTCCTCCGTCAGCCGGCGCAGCAGGACTTGTGCGTCGTCATAGAGCGCGAGGGCTTCCTGCGCCCTGTCCCGTTCCCCGTCCGGAAACTGCGCGAGCCAGGCGGCGCGGCAACCGGCGCAGTCGTGCAGTTGCGGCAGGTTGTCGTAGCGGCCGTTCAATCGCCAGGCAACAAAGAAATAAATCCAGTTGATATAGGGTAAAAGGGTTTCCGCCCTGATGCGGAGTTCCCGGACGCCTTCGTGCCGGGGCGCGACGGGTACGAAGGCAGCCCGGTCCGTGACCGGACGGCGGGCGCGCGCTTCCGCAAGGGAGAGACGCGCGCCCGCCGCCATTTGTTCCTGCGCGGCGGCCGTGCGGCGCAAGCGTTCGTATTCCTCATTCAGTTCGCGGACATAAGCCCCGCGCGTGGCCGGATTCAGCAGCCGCGCCGCTACCAGCGGGCTTTGCGAGGCGTCCGTGACGTGAATGACCGGATGGTTGTAGTGCGGCGCAATCTTGAGCGCCGTATGCAGTTTCGAGGTGGTCGCCCCGCCAATCAGAATCGGGACGCGCTGTCCGGCCTTCCGCATCGTGTCCGTCACGTGAATCATTTCCTCGAGCGAGGGCGTAATCAGTCCGGAAAGACAGAGCAGGTCGGGCTTTTCCCGCAGCACGGTCTCGAGAATGCGCTCGGCAGGCACCATCACGCCCAGGTCGATGACTTCGTAATTGTTGCACTTCAGGACGATGGAAACGATGTTTTTCCCGATGTCGTGCACGTCTCCCTTGACGGTGGCAAAGGCGACTTTCCCGGCGCCGGACGCGCCCGTGGCCGACTTGTCCGCTTCGATGGCCGGCTGCAGGATGGAAACGGCTTTCTGCATCGTCCGGGCAGTCTTGACGACCTGCGGGAGAAACATCTTGCCGGCGCCGAACAGTTCTCCCACCCTGTTCATCCCGCTCATCAGCGGCCCGTCGATAATGGCGACCGCCTTGCCGCCGTGGAGTTGCAGGGCTTCCTGCAAATCCGTTTCCAGACAGTCGACGACGCCTTTCATCAGGGCATATTCCAGCCTTTCGTCCGGCGGAAGCTGACGCCATGCGTCCGGCGCGCTTTCCGGCTTGCCGGTCTCCTGCGGCAGCTGTTCCTGCGCGCGGACGGTCAGCTCCTCTGCCGCCTCCGGACGGCGTGCCAGAATCACGTCCTCGAGCAGCGTGCGGAACGACGGCTCAATATCTTCATAAAGGATGGCCGTGGAGGGATTTACAATGCCCATGTCCATGCCCTCGCGGATGGCGTGGTAGAGAAAGACGGCGTGCATGGCTTCGCGCACGTAACTGTTGCCCCGGAACGAGAAGGAGAGGTTGCTGACGCCGCCGCTCACTTTCGCGCCCGGCAGGCGGCGCTTAATCCATCCCGCGGCGCGGATAAAGTCCAGTCCGTAGCCGTTGTGTTCGGGTATGCCGGTGGCGATGGCCAGCACGTTGGGGTCGAAAATAATATCCTGCGGAGGGAAGCCGGACGCGGTCAGCAGGCGGTACGCGCGCTCGCAGACGGCGATTTTCCGTTCAAACGTGTCCGCCTGTCCCTCTTCGTCGAAGGCCATCACGACGACGGCCGCACCCAGCTGCCGTACCCGCGCGGCGCGTGCCAGAAAGACGTCTTCGCCTTCCTTGAGGCTGATGGAATTGACAATGCTTTTCCCCTGCACGCAGTACAGCGCCTGTTCGATGACGTCCCATTTCGAGGAGTCAATCATCACCGGCACGCGGGCAATGTCCGGCTCCGAGGCAATCAGGTTCAGGAAGGCGGTTATCTCTTTGGCGGCGTCCAGCAGGCCGTCGTCCATATTGATGTCGATGACCTGCGCGCCGTCTTCCACCTGCCTGCGGGCGATGCTCAGCGCTTCCTCGTGGCGGCCTTCCTTAATCAGCCGCAGAAACTTGCGCGAACCGGCCACGTTGCAGCGTTCGCCGATGTTGATGAAGTTGTTTTCCGGCTTCACTTCGAGCCGTTCCAGCCCGGAGAGCCACAGCGCATCCGTCCGCCGGGCCGGGCGGCGGGGCGTCGCGCCCTCCGTCAGTGCGGGGAAACGGGCGATATGTGCCGGCGTCGTCCCGCAGCAGCCGCCGATGATGTTGACCAGCCCTTCCCCGATAAAGGGACGGATGTGCGACTCCATCGTTTCGGGCGTTTCGTCGTATTCGCCGAAGGCATTCGGCAGGCCGGCGTTGGGATAGGCGCTGACGTAGCAGGGCGCCATCGCGGAGAGTTCGCGCAGGTGGGGCAGCATGTCGGCGGCGCCGAAGGAGCAGTTCAGTCCGATGCCGACAAAAGGAATGTGCTGCACGGAAGTCAGGAAAGCCGCCAGCGTCTGGCCGGAAAAGGTGCGTCCGCCCTTGCCGGCCAGCGTCAGCGAAAGCAGCAGGGGTAACGTATGTTCCCGGTCGCGCATGACCTGTACGGCCGCTTCCAGCCCGGCCTTTACGTTGAGCGTGTCGAACGTCGTCTCAAACTGGATAATATCCACGCCTCCGTCCATCAGCGCCTCCACCTGTTCGCGGTAGGCGCGGTACAAGTCCATGTAGGTGACGTCGCGGTAAGCGGGGTTGTTGACGTTCTGGCTCATGGAGGCCGTCTTGTTGGTCGGGCCGATTGAGCCGGCGACAAAGACCGTCCGTCCGGGACGCTCCCGCATGTACCCGTCGGCAACCTCGCGCGCCAGCCGTCCGGCGGCCAGATTGATTTCGCGTACCTGCGCCTGCATGCCGTAGTCGACCATCGAAACGGCATTGGCGTTAAACGTATTGGTCGAGAAAATATCGGCGCCGGCGTCGAGGTATTGCCGGTGAATGGATTGAATCACATCCGGGCGGGTGATGCACAGCAGGTCGTTATTGCCTTTCTGCAGGCCGGGACAGCCGGCAAAGCGTTCGCCCCGGAAATCCTGTTCCGTCAGGTTCTGTTTTTGAATCATCGTACCCATTCCTCCGTCGAGAATCAGGATACGTTCGCTCAGTAACTGTTCAAAACTCATGTACGTATCGTTAGTTATATGGCGGCGGGCCGGGAGGGCCTTATTTTTTGAAAGCGCGGTCCATCTCCCGCCGGTCGTCGCGTTCGCGCAACGAATCGCGCTTGTCGTACTCCTTCTTTCCCCGGGCAATGGCGACGACGACCTTCGCCAGTCCCCGGTCGTTGATGAACAGGCGAACCGGAATAAGGGTAAAGCCGCTGTTTTGGGCGGCCGATTCCATTTTCCGGATTTCTTTCCGGTTCAACAGCAGCTTGCGGTCCCGCCGCGTGGGGTGATTGTTGTAGGTGCCGTAGAAATATTCGGCGACATACATGTTCTTTATCCAGAGTTCCCTGCGTTCCACAAGGCAGTAGGCGTCCACCAGACTGGCCTTCCCCAGGCGGATGGACTTGATTTCCGTCCCGGTCAGCACCATCCCGGCTGTAAACGTTTCGAGCAGCTCGTAATCGAACGTGGCCCGCCTGTTTTTGATTTGTATCTGATTATTTGTTTTTTCCCTGCTCATTTTTTTCAGTATTAAAGTCAGAGCCGCAATCCCGGCATCATCATGAAGAGCAGGTAATCAATCGCCAGCGGCGTGGCGATAATGACTGCGGAGGCACAGGCCGAAAACTTCAGCTGTTCGTCTTCCCGCACGTGCATGTAGGCGGTGGCGCCTTCCCAGATGGTATAGACCGTATACAGCACCGCCGCGCGCAGAAAGAAAAATTCGGACAGCAGCGCCAGTACGATGTTTAACGCAAACATCGGCGCCGAAGCATATCCCACGAAATAATACCATAACCTGATATCCTTCTGCCGGTGAAAAAGGCCCTGCCAGAGTTCGCTCATCATGTACACGGCCAGAAAATAGCCGCCCATATTCGAAATCAGCACCTTGATGGACGATTTCAGGGCAATTTCAAAGCTGAATTCCTTGCGCGAAAACAGTACGCCTACGAATGCAGCCAGGGCAATCAGGCCGATTAGCGGATAAATGTACCGCGACAGGAAAGATTCCTTATCTTCCTCGTCCTGACTTAATTTGTTCCACGTTTCGGCCGGTTTCAAAATAAGACCGGCTAACCGTTTGAATATATCGTTGAACATAGCTTTTTCTTTGAATGCACCTGCAAAAGTATAAAAATAATAAAGAATACGGGTCGCGCGGCGGAAGATTTTTGCGGTTCGGGAGGAATATACTACTTTTGCCGCCCTGTAAAGATTCATGTAACAGGACAGAAAGATGAAAAAAACATTGATATATCTGACATTGCTGTTCGTATGCAGCGCATGTGGAAAGAAGGAAAAATTGCTTGTCGGAGGCCCCGGATGGCCGCAGATTGCCATTCTGGACAAGGCTTCGGGCAAGATGGAATGGAGTCATCCGCTGACGCCGGATGAAGAGTGTAACGATGTGGAAATGACGCCGCACGGCGAAATACTGTATGCCTATAAGGGCGGCGCGCGGCTGATTACCCGCAGGCATCAGACGGTGTGGGACTATCGGGTCGGGGAACCGGAAGCGGTTTACACGGCGACCTGTCTGGATTCGGGCAATTACCTGCTGGCCATCGCGGGAACGCCGATGCGGATAGTGGAGCTGGACGGGCAGGGCGTTCCCGTCAGGGAACTGACTTTCCGTACCGCCACGCAGGACGTCACCCGTCAGTTTCGCCATGTCCTGAAAACGCCGCAGAATACGTACCTGATTCCGCTGACGGACAAGCACAAAATCGTCGAACTGAATGAGGACGGAAAAGTGGTGCGAAGCATCTATTCCGGGGGCGACCCGGTGGGCATCGTGCTGGCGGAAAACGGGAACTGGCTGGTTTCGGGCGGCGATTCGCGCTGCATCCTGGAAATTCAACCGGAAGCCCGGACTACCGTTAAAACAATCGGAACAAAAGACCTGAACTACGGCTCCCTATTACACGTCGGCGAGATTATCCGCTACAAAAACGGAAATACGCTGATTGCCAACTGGGACGAGAAAACACAGCATGCCTTGCTGGAAATCAGTCCGGA
>JAISEZ010000293.1 GCA_031263835.1 Tannerella sp. | reverse complement strand
TATACTGCACGCGGCATGGTTTTGTGCATTGACCCAACAGTCATTCCCGCCGGAAACCCTTGAATCTTTGAATGGTTGAATCTTTGAATTTTATATCCATACACAAAACCATGCCGCGCAAAGTATAATGAGTTCGGCAAAGTTACGGCTATTTTGGATGGCCATGCAAATTTTTGGCTCTATAACGAATCGTGTGGGTATAGAGGTTTCTGTGTCTCCGTGGTGATAACTTATATTCCATATTCATGCCCGTATAATTCATAATTCATAATTTATAATTCATAGGATGTCCATGCACAAAACCATGCTGCGCGCAGTATAACCGGCTGGATACAAGGATATATCCTGTTTCGTTGCAGGCCGTTTTTTCATTCCGGCGAAAAAAAGCGTATTTGACAGCGTATTTTTCAGTTCCATTTTTTTACTTTTGTGGCGAATTTGGCATGAAATGACCGAAGAACAGAACAGGCGGTTATCTGCACTGGATGGAAAAATCAACGAACTCCTCGCCCTGTGCGAAGCGCGGAAGGCAGAGACAGAGGAGTTGGCGCAGAAACTGGAACAGGAAAAATCAACCGTACGGCGGGTTCAGGAAGAGCTTCAGACGTTGAAGACGAAATACGGGGACCTGCTGACGGCGCGTGTACTGTCTGCCGAACAGGGAGATGACGGGAAGCGTGCGCGGAAGAGGTTGTTGAATTTGGTGCGTGAAATAGATGCTTGTATAAATTACATAACGCTATTAAACGGATAAGTTGTGGACGGGAAAGGGTTTGACATAAAGTTGGAGGTGGCCGGGAAACGGTATTACATACCCGGCAGGCATGGCGACGAAGAGACGGAAATTCTGTATCGCGAGGCTGCGAAGCGGGTGGGACAGCTTCTGGTAAAGTACCGGCAGCATTTTTCCAAATCGCTGGAAGACAATCAGCTGTTGACGATGGTCGCCATTCATCTGGCGCGGGATGTGCTGAGACTGGAAGCCGAAGACGAAGTGGGAACTTACGCCCGGGAAATACAGCAATGGACGGATAAACTGGATGAATATTTGAAGAAATAGACTTTTCTATTTTTTTGAAACATGCATTTTTTACGCACTGCCCTGTACGGAAATACCGCAGGGGGACAGTGTTTTTACTATTTACGCGAATCGGCAGACAGCTGTTAACAGTCGGCCAACCGTTATAACTTTTCGTCAACCGTTATAACGTCCGGCCAGCCATAACCTCCGGCGGGAGACCGGCAGCCCTCGAAGAGGCTGCCGGCTGCCGATTCGCATGATTTATATATGAACAAAAAAACAGGAACAAGTGATGACAGAAGTATATTTGGCAACGGGAACCTTTGTAGCGGGCGCGCTGCTTGCATGGTTCGGAATGACTTTCTGGGGAAAGTACCGTTATAAAATCCTGCTGAAGGCGGCGGAGAGGGAAACGGAAGTGATGAAAAAGAACAGGATGCTGGAAGTGAAAGAAAAATCCCTGCACTTGAAATCGGAACTGGAAAAGCAGGCTTCGGCGCGGAACGCAAAAATTCAGCTGGCCGAAGCGAAGCTGAAACAGCGGGAACTGATATTCAACCAGCGGCAGGAGGAGCTGCAGCGGAAAACGGCGGAAGCGGACGCCGCAAAGGAAAGCCTGAACAATCAGTTGCAGTTGATTGAAAAGAGGAAGCAGGACATGGAGAAACTGCACCAGCAGGAAATCATACATCTGGAAACCATCTCCGGTCTTTCGGCCGACGAAGCGCGGGAACGGCTGACCGAATCGCTGAAAGATGAAGCAAAAACAAACGCGGCCTCCTACATCAACGAAATCATGGAGGAAGCGAAGATGACGGCGAACAAGGAAGCAAAAAAGATTGTCATCAAATCCATTCAGCGAGTGGCGGCAGAGACGGCCATCGAAAATTCGGTGACGGTATTCCACATTGATTCGGATGAAGTCAAGGGCCGCATCATCGGTCGCGAAGGGCGCAACATCCGTGCGCTGGAAGCCGCGACCGGCATTGAAATCATTGTGGACGACACGCCGGAAGCGATTATTCTTTCCGGCTTCGACCCTGTCCGTCGCGAAGTAGCCCGTCTGGCGCTGCATCAGCTGGTACAGGACGGGCGCATTCATCCGGCGCGTATCGAGGAAATTGTCGGCAAAGTGCATAAGCAGGTGGAGGAGGAAATCGTGGAAACGGGAAAACGTACGCTCATTGATATGGGGATTCACGGGCTGCACCCCGAACTCACCCGGATGATTGGGAGAATGAAATACCGTTCTTCCTACGGGCAAAACCTGTTGCAGCACGCGCGTGAAACAGCCAATCTGTGTGCCGTCATGGCCGCCGAACTGGGATTGAATCCGAAAAAGGCGCGTCGCGCCGGATTGCTGCACGACATCGGAAAGGTGCCGGACGACGAACCGGAACTGCCGCACGCCATTCTGGGAATGAAACTTTGCGAGAAGTACAAGGAGAAACCGGATATCTGCAATGCCGTCGGCGCCCATCACGACGAAGTGGAGATGCAGTCGTTGCTGGCCCCCATCGTACAGGTATGCGATGCCATTTCGGGTGCGCGTCCGGGAGCGCGTCGCGAAATCGTGGAGGCATATATCAAGCGGCTCAACGATTTGGAACAGCTGGCCATGACCTATCCGGGCGTGGTCAAGACGTATGCCATCCAGGCCGGTCGCGAACTGCGCGTCATCGTGGGTGCAGACAAGATTGACGACAAGCATACGGAAAACCTGTCCATGGAAATAGCGAAGAAAATACAGGATGAAATGACCTATCCGGGTCAGGTGAAGATTACGGTCATCCGCGAAACGCGCGCAGTCAGTTTCGCCAAGTAAAAATGGAAAGTTGGGAGAAGTCCAGTCGTGTCCGGTAGAGACGCGATGCATCGCGTCTCTACAACCGGAACAGTTATCCCCGCCGCTCGCCCTTGAATCTTTGAATTATTGAATTATTGAATCTTTCGTCCGGACACAGTTCCGCGAATGTTTTTTTCCTTTTCAGGTAACAGGAAAAAAGGAGGTTTCGCGGCAGCATTTCAGGGACAGGGTCTACGCGAACGCGTGACAAATTGTCCTCGCGAACGGGCTGATACGTCTTCTTCAACTGCCGGAACGCCCGGCGTGCACGGAAGATGGCCCGTGCGCCGGCGAGGTGGCCGGTCAGCAGAAACCGTCCGGCGGCCAGACAGTCCAGCCACCGCCTGACCCGCATCACCCGTGGCAGGGTGCTGTCCGGCATGTTCTTATAAATCATCAGGAGATTATTGCGGAAGTTGAGGAATGTTTTCCGGGGATTCTCGACCTCCAGCGTGGCGCCTCCCACGTGATATACCACCGATTGCGGCGTGCAAAGCAGCCGGTAACCGCGCGCACGCAACCGCCAGCACAGGTCGATTTCCTCCTGATGGGCAAAGAAAACGGCGTCCAGTCCGCCTTCCTTCCGGTAGACTTCCGTACGGATAAAGAAACAGGCGCCGCTGGCCCAGAAGATGTCCGCCGTCCGGTCATACTGTCCTCGGTCTTCTTCCACGCCGTTCAGTATCCGTCCGCGACAAAACGGATAGCCGTAGCGGTCGATATACCCTCCGCAGGCGCCCGCATATTCGAAATGCTCCCGGTGTTTCCAGCTGCGTATTTTCGGCTGAACGCCGGCTACGTCGGGATATTCGTCCAGCACGCGGAGCGGTTCGTCCAGCCAGTGCGGCGTCACTTCCACATCGCTGTTCAGCAACACGGCGCAGGGCGTTTCGACGGCAGCCATGGCGCGGTTGTAGCCTTCGGCAAAACCATAATTCCGGTCGAACGGGAGTAACCGTACCGAGGGAAACTTTTCCCGTAACATTTCCGTCGATCCGTCCGTCGATCCGTTGTCCGCTACCATAATTTCCGCCACCACCTCCGGCGTGTGAGCCAGCACGGACGGCAGAAACTGCTCCATCAACGCTTTTCCGTTCCAGTTCAAAATAACGACTGAGACTTTTTTCATTTGCTAAAAATCATTTCTTCCACTGCAAAAATAGGGATATTATTTCAATTAGTGATTAGTAGAGAACGTCGTTGCTTTCCGGTTTAAAGAGAAAAATCATTCTACAAAGGTCTCCAGCAGTTTAGCTGTCGGCGCGGGCGTGAGGGTGACGGACTGCACGGAGGCGGGAAGCAGGACGGTTTGTCCCCGGTGCACGGTCAATTCATTGCGCTGTTCGTCGCACAAAGTCAGCCCCCCTTCCATGCAGATATACGCCACAAATGAATCCAGCGCGGCAAAATCGCGCGTCACCGGCCGGGAGAGATCCAGCAGGTTGACGGTGAAATAGTCGCACGCCGCCAGCCGGACGGCTTCATCGGGCCGGGGCGTATAAACCGTCCGGTAATCGGAATGAAACGTGTAGTCAATCGCATCCTTCGCCAGACCGGTATGCAGTTCGCGGCTGTTCCCGTTTGCATCCCTGCGGTCGTAGTCGTAGATGCGGTAAGTGATGTCGCTCGTCTGCTGTATTTCCGCAATGAAACAGCCTGCTCCGATGGCGTGTACGCGACCGGCAGGCAGGAAAAAAACATCGCCCGGCTGCACTTCATAGCGACGGAGCGCTTCCATCAGGGAACCTTCCTCGACCCTGCGCACGTATTCGGCGGCATCTGCCGGATGACGGAATCCGCTATACAGCGCGGCGCCGGGAGCCGTCTTCACGACATACCACATCTCCGTTTTTCCGAAGGAATGATGGCGCTTCCGGGCGAGCCGGTCGTCGGGGTGCACCTGGATGGAGAGGTTGTCGCGGGCGTCGATGAATTTGATCAGCAGGGGGAAGGTCCGGCCAAAGCGCTGCATGACCTTTTTGCCGGTCAGCAGGGCGCCGTATGCGGTCATCAGGTCGTCGAGCGTCTGTCCTTCCAGCGGGCCGCTGGCCACGACAGAGTAATTTCCCTCCACATGCGAAAGTTCCCAGCTTTCGCCGACGGGTTCGTCGCCGGGCGCCAATCCCTTGAAAGGGCGGATGTCCGTCCCGCCCCAAATCACTTCCTTCAGTATGGGTTTAAAGATGAGTGGGTACATATCATTATCAATTTTGACGCTGCAAAGATAGGACGAATCCGGGCTAAATCTTATTTTGAAGTGCTAAGAAAATGTCAGTTCGACCTGAGAAAAGCCAGAAAATACTTGGAAAAAAGGTAAGAAGTTCACGCCTTCATATCCTAATAAACAAAGACATACGAACAAAATCATCCTGTCTCTTACGGATACGGATACAGTTGAAATTTATTACGCGGCAAACGCCACAGAAATCGCCGGTCTGTATATGAATTATATGAGCACGACTTTGTGCATGGGTGCAATTCAAATGCGCCCTTGAATCTTTAAATCCTTGAATCCCGACCAATTTTTCTTCGGGATTGCACAATATTTTTGTTGCAAGCAGCGTTATAACCGGGAATTGCATCCTAAAGAAAAATGCATGACAAATATGAAACCTTTAGTATTGTCTTTTTTTGCGGTCATCTTGTGTTATTCGCTCTTTTTTAACGGAAAGCACATACAAAAGCACGTGGATGAAGTAAATTATACGATTCAGATGGAATATGAAACGTATGAGGTACCGGATTCCGTGCCGTTCTATGC
>JAISEZ010000157.1 GCA_031263835.1 Tannerella sp. | reverse complement strand
CGTCCGGCCTTTTTTTCTACACGGACGGGTTCCATCCGTTGCGCCTGCTGCGGGCCGACCGGCGGTTTGGGAAGCAGCGGGTTACTGCCGTCGCCGCCGCCGTCCAACTGACTTTTTTCCGTCCGGTAACGGCTCATGTCCTGGCGTTTTTCGGGCGTCGCCTGACGCACCTTCACGTCTTCACGCACCGGAATCTGTCCGCGCATCAGGATGGAAACCGTTTTCCGGTTCATGTTCTCCACCATGTCCTTGAACAGGTTGTATGACTCCAGCTTGTAGATTAACAGCGGGTCTTTGTTTTCGTAGCTGGCGTTCTGAACCGACTGGCGCAGTTCGTCCATCTCGCGCAGGTGCTCTTTCCAGGCGTCGTCAATCGTATGCAGCGTAATGGATTTCTGGAACGACTTGACAACCGCCTTCGACTGCGTATCGTAAGCCTCTTTCAGGTTGCAGGAAATATTGTACACCCGTTTGCCGTCCGTGACGGGTATCAGGATATTTTCGTACTGGCCTCCCTGGTTTTCATACACCTGCCGGATGACGGGGTTGGCCGTCTGCGACATCCGTTCCATCCGGCGCTTGAACTGTTTCAGCACTTCGTCAAACAAATCTTCGGTCAGTTTGTCCGCTTTGGCTCCGTGGAAATCCTCTTCCCCGACCGGCGATTCCAGCGCCAGCGAACGGAACAGTTCCAGTTTAAATTCTTCATAGTTGCCGCCGGCATGCTGTTCCGACAGCGTGGTGGTCGTGTCGTAGAGCGTGTTCATTACGTCCAGTCCGATGCGTTCGCCCATCAGCGCGTGACGGCGGCGCGTGTACACCACGTTTCGCTGCGAGTTCATCACGTCGTCGTATTCGAGCAGGCGTTTCCGGATGCCGAAGTTGTTTTCCTCCACTTTTTTCTGGGCGCGTTCCACGGACTTGCTCAGCATGTTGTGCTCCAGCACTTCGCCTTCCTTGAATCCGAGCCTGTCCATCAGTCCGGCAATCCGCTCGGTGGCGAAGAGGCGCATCAGGTCGTCTTCCAGCGAAACGAAGAAAACGGACGAACCCGGGTCGCCCTGGCGTCCGGCACGCCCGCGCAACTGGCGGTCGACGCGGCGGCTCTCGTGGCGTTCGGTACCGATGATGGCCAGTCCTCCGGCCGTCCGCACTTCGGGCGAAAGCTTGATGTCCGTACCGCGGCCGGCCATGTTGGTTGCGATGGTGACGGTGCCTTTCTGTCCGGCCTGCGCCACGATATCCGCTTCCTTCTGGTGCAGTTTTGCGTTCAGGACGTTGTGCGGAATCCGGCGCATGTTCAGCATCCGGCTCAGCAGTTCCGAGATTTCGACGGAGGTGGTACCTACGAGCACCGGCCGTCCGGCGGCAATCAGCGTGGAGATTTCCTCGATGACGGCGTTGTATTTCTCGCGTTTGGTCTTGTAGATGCGGTCGTTCATGTCGGTGCGCGCAATCGGGCGGTTGGTCGGGATGACGACCACGTCCAGCTTGTAGATGTTCCAGAACTCGCCGGCTTCCGTCTCGGCCGTACCGGTCATGCCCGCCAGCTTGTGGTACATGCGGAAATAGTTCTGCAGCGTGATGGTGGCGAACGTCTGCGTGGCCGCTTCGACCTTCACGCGCTCCTTGGCTTCGATGGCCTGATGAAGTCCGTCGGAGTAACGGCGTCCCTCCATGATACGGCCGGTCTGCTCGTCGACGATTTTCACCTGCCCGTCAATGACCACGTATTCATCGTCACGCTCAAACAGCGTGTACGCCTTCAGCAGCTGGTTGATGGTGTGCACCCTTTCGCTTTTGATGGAGTAGTTGGTCAGGAGTTCGTCCTTTTTTGCCTGCCTTTCGGTTTCCGTGCCGACCGTCACATCTATCTGGGACAGCTCGGAGGCGATGTCGGGAAGGACGAAGAACTGCGGGTCGTCCGACCTGCCGGTCAGCAGGTCCAGTCCGCGCTCGGTCAGCTCGATGCTGTTGTGCTTTTCGTCGATGACGAAGTAAAGGGCATTGGCGCCGTATCTCTTTTCTTCCGCTGCGGACAGTTTCTTTTCTCCCTCTTCCCTGCGCTGGGGGTTGTCGAGGTGTATCTTCTCGTTCTCCTTACGGATTTTCCTGTTTTCGTCCTCGTCTCTGTCGCTCAAATCATTCACAAGCAGCGGCATTTTCCGCATGTTGTCCTGCATGTAGAATTCTTCCGTCTTCAACATGCTGGCCCTGGTGCCCTGCTCGCTCAGGAACTTTATCAGCGCCTTGTTGCGGGGCAGTCCCTTGAAGGAACGGTAGAGCAGGATGGAACCTTCTTCGTAAACGTGGCTGTCGCTGTTCGACATTTTGTTTTTGGCTTCCGTCAGCAATTTGGTGCACAGATTTTTCTGCGCGTTATAGACGATTTCCACGTTGGAGCGGAACTGGTCAAACAGCTGTTCTTCACCCCTGGCGACCGGCCCGGAGATAATCAGCGGCGTACGGGCGTCGTCAATCAATACGGAGTCGACCTCGTCCACAATGGCGTAATTGTGCTTGCGCTGCACGAGGTCGTTCGGGCTGATGGCCATGTTGTCGCGCAGGTAGTCGAAGCCGAATTCGTTGTTCGTACCGAAGGTAATATCCGCGTTGTAGGCTTTGCGGCGTTCGTCGGAATTGGGCTGGTGTTTGTCGATGCAGTCGACCGACAGGCCGTGGAACATGTAGAGCGGCCCCATCCACTCGGAGTCGCGCTTGGAGAGGTAGTCGTTCACGGTGACGAGGTGCACGCCGTTACCGGTCAGTGCGTTCAGGAAGACGGGCAACGTGGCGACCAGCGTTTTTCCCTCGCCGGTGGCCATTTCGGCAATCTTGCCCTTGTGCAGGACGACGCCGCCGAACAGCTGTACGTCGTAATGAACCATGTCCCATGTGATTTCGTTGCCTCCGGCCACCCAGTGATTGTAATAGACGGCGCTGTCTCCGTCGATTTTCACGAAGTCGTGTCTGGTGGCCAGATTGCGGTCAAAGTCGTTGGCGGCGACGATAATCTGTTCGTTTTCGGTAAAGCGGCGAGCCGTGTCCTTCACGATGGCGAAGACTTCCGGCAATACTTCTTCCAGTATCTCTTCGAACTTTTCGGCGATTGTTTTCTCAATCTCATCGACTTCCGTCCAGATAGCTTCGCGTTCTTCCAGTTCCTTTTCGTCGATGTCCCTGCGCAGGTCTTCGATTTGCTGCTTTTCCGCGCGGACGTAGTCCTGCACCCGGTCTCTGATTTCCTGCGCCTTTCCGCGCAGTTCGTCGTTCGACAGCGCCTTAATGGACGGGTAAATGTCCGTAATCTTTTTTACGTAAGGCGTAATTTCCTTCAAGTCGCGTTCGGACTTGTTGCCGAACAGTTTTGTCAAGATGTCACTAAATCCCATAACTGTAATTTCTTTACCGTATTATCGCCAAAAGCCGCATCATCTCAACTGTCCCTGTACAGGTCAATGTTTTTAAACGGAACCGAAGCGGATTGACCGCGCAAAGGTACAAAAAAAATTTCTTTCAGTCCCCCAAATGAGTGATTAGTGATGAGTGGTTA